>SKVI01000329.1 GCA_007129525.1 Gemmatimonadota bacterium
CTCTCGAGTTGTCGCCCCCCGAGGGACCCCTCATGAGTTCACCCCGCGTCGATACCCTCCTGAAGATGCTCGAGTCGCGGCCCGACGACCCGCGCCTCCGCTTCGGGCTCGCACTGGAGTACCTCACCGCCGATCGGCTGGAGGAAGGCGTACGTGAGCTTCGGCGCTACCTGGACAGCACCGAAGACGAGGGCAACGCCTGGGGCCGGCTCGGTGCCGCGCTCCAGGAGATGGGCCGCGACGACGAGGCCCGGGAGGCCTACCGAAAGGGCGTTGAACAGGCCCGCCGCCACGGCCATCCCACCATGGCCCAGGAGTTCGAGGAGATCCTGGACGCCTGGGACTGAGCGCCCGGGCCTTCCCACCCCCCTCCCGAACACCCCCCGAAGCGCTCTACCTTCCCTCGCCGGGTCCCGCACCCCATCTTCGTGCAGGACCCACCCCTCGAGATGCCGGGTGTGCCCACCGGGCCCGGCCCGGCCCCCGCGCGTTGACGCGGCGACCTGGCATTCCCACGGTGGTGGCCTGTACTTCTTCAACAGCCTTCTGATCGACACGCTTCCATAGGGAGACTGACCCGGATGTCCATGGCTCAGAAGCGGGAACGCATTGTCAGCCGCCTCATCGAAGACGAGATGAGAGAGTCGTTCATCGACTACTCCATGAGCGTCATCGTGTCCCGTGCCCTGCCCGATGTCCGAGACGGCCTCAAGCCCGTGCACCGGCGGATCCTCTACGCCATGCGGGAGCTGGGACTGCGACCGGACCGCCCGTACAAGAAGAGCGCCTCGGTGGTGGGGGAGGTCCTGGGAAAGTACCACCCCCACGGCGACTCGGCGGTCTACGACACCATGGTCCGGATGGTGCAGGACTTTTCGCTGCGCTACCCGCTGGTGGACGGTCAGGGAAACTTCGGCTCCATCGACGGCGATTCGGCGGCGGCCTATCGGTACACCGAGGCCCGTCTGGCTCCCATCGCCCTGGAGCTCATGGACCACCTGGACCGGGACACGGTGGACTGGGTCGACAACTTTGACGGTCGGCTCCAGGAGCCCTCGGTGCTCCCGGCCCGCCTTCCCAACCTCCTGGTGAACGGCTCCTCGGGGATCGCGGTGGGCATGTCCACCAACATTCCCCCCCACAACCTCCGGGAGGTGACCGCGGCCTTCCGACACCTGGCCGCCAATCCGGACTGCTCCATCGGCGAACTGGCCCGGCACCTCCCGGGGCCCGACTTTCCCACCGGCGGGTTCATCGTGGGCGACGAGGGGATCCAGGACATGTACGAAACCGGCCGGGGGCGCATCGTCATGCGGGCCCGGATCGTGAGGGAGGCGCTCCGGGGCGGACGGGAGCAGCTCGTGGTCACCGAGATCCCGTACGGGATCGCCAAGGGCAAGCTCATCGACCAGATCGTGGCCCTCTCCCGCAAGGGAAAGCTGGATGACGTCACCGACGTGCGGGACGAGTCGGACCGCGACGGCCTCCGACTGGTGATCCAGATCAAGCGGGGAGCGAACGCCGGGACCACCCTGGCGGCCCTCTACCGGGGCACCTACCTGCAGAGCACCTTCGGCGCCATCCTCCTGGCGCTGGACCGGGGAGAGCCCAAGGAGCTCAACCTGAAGCAGCTCCTGGAGCGTTACCGGGACCACCGGCTGGAGGTGGTGGTGCGCCGGTCCCGGCACGAGCTGGAGGAGGCCGAGGCGGAGCGTCACGTCCTGGACGGGCTCCTCCTGGCGCTGGAGAGCATCGACCGGGTCATCGCGCTGATCCGAAGCTCCCGGGACCGCCCCGAAGCGTCGACCCGGCTCCAGGACGAGTTCGGTCTTTCGGAGGTGCAGGCCGACGCCATCCTGAACATGCGGCTTGGGCGACTCACCTCGCTGGAACGAATCGAGGTGAAGAACCGCCTGGACGAGCTGGCCGGGACCATCGACGACCTCCGGACCCTCCTGGCCTCCGAAAGCGAGCAGCTCCAGGTCGTGCTGCGGGAGCTGGAGGAGATCACCGAGACCTTCGGCGACGAACGGCGCACCGAGATCTTGCCCGACGCCGAGGAGAAGGTGGCTCCGGTGGAGGATGCCGTGGCCGACGAAAACGTGGTCATCACCGTGAGCCACGAGGGCTTCGTGAAGCGGATTCCCATGCACCTCTACCGCCGACGCATCGGGAGGGGGAAGCCGCTGGCCGGCATGGAGAACTACGAAGACGACTGGCTCGAGCGGGTCTTCACCGCCCGCACCGGCGGCTGGATCCTGGCCTTCACCCAGGGCGGACACTGCCATTTCCTCTCGGTGCTGGACGTGCCCGAGTCGGCCCGGGCCTCCCGGGGGCAGTCGGTGTACGCCCTTGCCGAGGCCGACCGAGGCGACCGCATCGTGAGCCTCCTGCCGGTAGAGGAGCTGGAGGACCCGGACCAGGTGGTCATTTTCCTGTCCCGGGGTGGATTGGTGAAGCGGACCGCCCTGGAAGAGTACTCCAATCCCCGCAGCGGGGGCATCATCGCCGCCGGGGTGAAGGACGACGACCAGATTCTGGACGTGGTCCTCTCGGACGGACGAGCCGAGCTCATGCTCCTCACCCGCCACGGCCGGGCCATTCGCTTTCCCGAGAAGGAGATCTCCGTGGTGGGCAGGACCGCCCAGGGCGTGAAGGGGATCAACCTCCGGGACGACGACCAGGTGGTGGGGATGATCCCCATTCGCCGTGACGCCTTCGTGCTCACCGTGAACGAGGAGGGCTGGGGCAAGCGGACAGCCCTCTCCGAGTTTCCCCTCCAGAAACGGGGCGGCCTGGGGACTCTGGCCGTACCCTCCGGAGATGCGGGCCCGCTGGTGGGTGCCCTGGAGGTGGTCTCCGGCGACGAGGTCACCCTGGTCACCGCCGGCGGTCAGGTGGAGCGGATCGAGGCCCGGGAGGTCCCGGAGCAGGGACGCCGCACCCGGGGCAGCCGCCTCATGTCCGTGACCAAAGGCGACCGCGTGGTGGAGGTGACCCGGAGCATCGGCACGGAGCCCGCCCGGGAGTCGGCCGGTGACGACCCGGAGCCGCAGGACGACGCCGACACCACCACCGATGCCGACGACGGCGAAGACCAGGCGGACCTGTTCGGGGCGTAGAAGGCCAATGAAGAAGTGCCAGGACCGCCGCGGCGGGGTCTTGCGGTGTTGGGTATGCCTTCTCCTCAAGACTGCGCCGATGGAGGTTGCAAGTTGTTGGAGGACAGTGAGGAGGGGCTCCTGCAGACGGGAGCTGACTCCCATAAAGGGGAATTCGGGTGGGAAGGGCTCGGGGGTGTACGGAGTGCGATCTCCGGGACACGGCACAGGTAAGAACTCCCCATTCAGTGAAGGCTCGCGGGTCGGATGGGGAAATGTGGCCTAAGAACAGGCCAAGATCCCCGCCACCCCCCCTCCGATCCGACGGCGCGTGGGGAAAACTGGCCTATAGACAGGTCACTTTTCCCCACAGGGCGACGACGGGGTC
>SKVI01000324.1 GCA_007129525.1 Gemmatimonadota bacterium
GGAGGGTCTGCCGGGCGTGCTCTACTGGTACGCGATGTTTGTGCCCCACGCCTTCATCTTCTCACGCCTCATCGACAAGGTGGCCGAACTCGCATTGGCGGATGCGGAACCGTAGAATCGGAGGCGAGGTTCGAGTCTGGCCCCCGCCTGGATGACCACTTCCCAAAAGCCCACACCCGAGTTTGTCCATGATGATGACCAGAGCACAGATGGTGGAGCGGATCTTCCAGCAGGGTGAAGAGCCCTGGGACATCCTGATCATCGGGGGTGGGGCCACCGGGGTCGGAACGGCAGTGGATGCCGCCAGCCGGGGCTACAACGTGGTGCTCCTGGAGCGGAGCGATTTCGGCAAGGGAACGTCGTCCAGGTCCACCAAGCTGGTCCACGGAGGGGTGCGGTACCTGCAGCAGGGCAATGTCACCCTGGTCATGGAGGCGCTCAAGGAACGGGGGATCCTCTTGAAGAACGCTCCTCACCTGGTCCACGACCTGGGCTTCGTGGTTCCCAACTACGACTGGTGGGAGGCTCCCTTCTACGGGATCGGGATGAAGGTCTACGACATGCTGGCGCGAAAGTACGGATTCAAGCGCTCTCGGCTTCTCTCGTCGGAGGAAGTCCGCGAGCGGATACCCACGGTGGCGGAGAAGGGCCTTCGAGGCGGAGTCCTCTACTACGACGGTCAGTTCGACGATGCCCGCCTGCTCATCAACCTGGCGCAGACGGCGGCTCGGCAGGGCGCCACCCTGGTCAATCACTTCCCCTGCACCGACCTGCTGCTGAACGAGGAGGGGTTCGTGGAGGGCGCGGTGGGCCTCGACCTGGAGTCGGGCCGGCGGGCGGAGATCCGTGCCCGGTGCGTGGTGAACGCCACCGGCGCCTTCACCGACAGCGTGCTGAAGATGTCGGAGCCGGACGCCCCGACCATGATTGCCCCCAGCCAGGGAGTCCACGTGGTCCTGGACCGGAGCTTCCTTCCGGGCGAGACCGCCATCATGGTTCCGCGCACCAGCGACGGCCGGGTCATGTTCGCCATTCCCTGGCATGGTCACGTGGTGGTGGGAACCACCGACACCCCGGTGGATGAGGCGACGCTGGAGCCACGCCCCCTGCAGCACGAGATCGATTTTATTCTGGAGACGGCGGGAGAGTACCTGATCAAGGCGCCCAGCCGCGCCGACGTGCTCAGCACCTTTGCCGGAATCCGGCCACTGGTGCGCGCCACCGAGGCGACGGAGACCGCGGCCCTCTCCCGGGACCACACCATCCACATCAACAAGGCCGGGCTCCTCTCCATCTTCGGCGGCAAGTGGACCACCTACCGGAAGATGGCGGAAGATTGCGTGGATCACGCCGTCATGCTGGGCCGGCTTGAGGAGCGTCCGTGCGTGACCCGAACGCTGAACGTGCACGGCTACCACCGACACGCCGACAACTTCGGGGATCTGGCCTTCTATGGGTCCGACGCGCCCCGGCTGAGGGAGTTGATGTCGTCGGAGTCCGGGCTGGACGAGCGGCTGCACGACGCCCTGCCCATCTACGCTGGACAGATCGTGTGGGCGGTCCGCGAGGAGATGGCCCGCACGGTGGACGACGCGCTGGCCAGGCGGACCCGGGCGCTCCAGTTGAATGCCCGGGCCGCGCTGGAGATGGCGCCGGCGGCGGCCCGGCTCATGGCCGCTGAGCTGGGCCGGGACGAGGAGTGGCAGACCCAACAGGTGGAGGCGTTTCAGGAGCTGGCACGCGGGTACCTTCTGGATTGAGGTGCCGGGCAGGTCGGCCGACGTCCCTACCGGTTTGCGTGGCGGCCAGCGGTCAGAACGTCAGCGTCACCGAGTGGGTCTTGGCCATCCGGGCCATGTCCCCTGCCCCGCCCATACGTGCATATGCCACGAGGTTGTCCTCGCCGATCCCCCGGGCTTTGGCGCAGGGGGAGCAGACCACCACGTTCAGGTCGTGCTCCTGGAGGAAGGCCACCACGTCACCGGCAGGCGGTAGGCCCACCGCCTTCACCTCCTGGAGGTCGGTGGCCCGGCTGGCCATGTAGGTGGCCTCCTGCATCAAGAAGACCTCGGGAGTCTCTCCCGGAAACTCGCCGGACTCGATGGCGCCCTTCAGGGCGACGAAGGGGAGGACGGCCAGGTTGGGTTGGTCGGGTCCGTGGGTGGCGATGACGAACATGGGTGGAGCCTCCTGCGGTTTAGAATGGGTGTTCGGACTTTGTGGGTGCGGGGCCGTCACAGGTCCAGGCGTTCTGCCATCTCGACCATCTGTCGGCCCTGCCGGCGCATGCGGTACCAGAGGAAGAGGGCCAGAGCGGTGAAGACATGGGCCACGATGCCGCCCACCAGGGTCCACCGGTAGAGGAAAGCGCCGCCGGCCCCCAGGACGATGGCCAGGACCAGGAGGGCCATGGTCCACTTGCGGAGCATGGCCTCCACCTCCTGGGGGCTCCGGTCTGCCACCGCGTCGATCATCCTCTCCTGGGCCCAGTGGGCGTCGTCGCCCAGTTGCGCCTTCGCCCGCTTCTTCTTGAGGTGAGCCGGCGCCTTGCCGGGGCGGAAGCCCTTCATGGGTCTGGGCTGCGGTCCGCGGCCCTTCTTCCTTCGTTTCTTCTTGTCCTTCGCTGCCATTATGGGTGCTCCGGTACGTCGTCTGGGGTGTTCGGTTCGAGGCGGGGCTCATCCCCGGGCCCCGCCGGAGTCGGCGCCGGTTCCTCGAGTTGAACCTGGTCTCCGACCTGTATGGTGCCTCCGGTCACGACCACGCCGTACGCGCCGCCGCGCCACCGCGGTACCATGGCCTCCTGGAGACCGGGGAGGGCATCGTCCATGCGACTGCAGGGGACGGTCTCGCCCATGACCCGTATCCTGCAGGATCCGATGATGACCACCCGGCCCTCGCTGTCGGCGAGATCGACCCCCCGGACCAGGAAGTTCGCTCTTCGGGACGCCGGCGAGATAGAGGCTCCCAGCTCGGCCATGACCTCGTCCCACGCCTCCTCCTGGAGAAGGGTGACCTGTCGCCGGCCTCCCTGGTTGGCGTTTCCCCGGATGCCTCGATCCGTTACCAGAGTGGCCCGGGGCACCGGGTCCATGGACCCCCTTCGGGCCCGCTTGATCCAGATAGCCCGCAAGATGCCTGGCTCGTTCATGGCGAATTCAATGCAGTGGGAGGAGCACCCGGCGGTCGCTGCCGGAGCGCGAGGAGGGTCTCAGAGGCCGGACTCGCCACCCCAACGAGGCGTTACGGCTCCTGCATCATGGCGAAGTCGCACGCCTCGAAGCCCTCGGCCATGGCCGTCTGCTGCTCCTCGGTGAGGGGCTCGGCATTGGCTGCCGCTTCCATGTCGCCGGAGAGGGCGGCGGCGTACATTTCGGCCTGATCCCGGCCCAGGGCGTCGATGATGGCGTCGGCGGCGCATTCTGCTTCCGCTTCGCTGATCATCCCCATGGAGCTGTCGTAGAAGTCCTGGGCGATGGCGTCCCGGAC
>SKVI01000129.1 GCA_007129525.1 Gemmatimonadota bacterium
GCGGGTCCGGTGACGACTCCGGCACCACGTCCGGATTGAACGGGAACGGAGGAAACTGATGATGCCTTTCGTCGCTTCACGGGCCATGGCCCTGGCGGTCTGGCTCGCGATGGTCCCCCCGATGGCGCCGGATGCCGGTGACGTCACCGGTATCCAGATTCTCCCGGCTCCGGAGCGCACCGAGCTCCTCATCGAGGTCCAGGGTGCGGTGGAAACCCGGGACTTCACCATGGAGGGACCGCACCGACTGGTGGTGGACCTCCTCGGCGCTCGTTTCGCCATGGAGAGATCCCAGTTTCCGGCGGTGGAGCGGGGCGGGGTTCGCCTGGTGCGGGCCTCCCAGTACTCCGATGACGTGGTGCGCATCGTCCTGGAGCTGGACGAACCGGTGGGGCACTCTCTCATTGCCGGCGACGGCTTCGTTCGGGTGACGCTGGACACGCGGACCGGGTCCTTCGAGCCCTGGTCCGTGGCGAGCGCCGCGGGCGCGGACCGGGCGCAACCTGACGTCGCAGGAGAACGGGTCGACGCCCAGGCTCCGGTGGCGGCGGTGAACGATCGTTCCCTGGCCGACGTGGCGGCGCCGGCGCCCCGGCAGCGGCCCGCGGGCTGGAGCGGAGTTCAGACCGACGAGTTCGCCTCGCCCATCAGCGTCTCCTTCACCGACACCCCCATGCGGGACGTCCTCTTCACCTTCTCCGAGCTGTCGGGACGGTCCATCGTGCCGGGCGCCGGCGTGACGGGGAACGTGAGCGCCGACATCCGGGACCAGCCCTGGGACGTGGCGCTCCAGACCATTTTGGAGTCCCACGGCCTGGCAGCTCGGGAGTACGACTCGGGGATCATCCGTGTGGACCGGCTCCAGGATCTGTCCGAGCGGGCCGAGGTGGAGCAGCTGGTGACCCGTGCCTTCCGGGTCAACTACGGAGGCGTGGAGGACTATCGAGCGGCGGTGGAGAGCCTTCTGAGCGAGCGAGGGCGGGTTTCCGTCAGCGGCTCGACGAACTCGCTGGTGGTCACCGACGTGCCGGGGATCCTGGAAGCGGTGTCCGAGCTCCTGGACGGTCTGGACCTGCAGACCCCGGAGGTCTCCATTTCGGCCAAGATCATCTTCGTGAACCGGACGGACCTGGCCGAGTTCGGGGTCATCTACGACCTGAAGGACACCCAGGGCAACCAGCTCAACGTTCTGCTCCCCGGAGGTCAGGACCTGGACGGTGACGGGAACATCGACATTCCACTCCCCGTCTCCGATGAACCGGTGGTAGGGCTCCGGGGCAGCTCCATCGCCGGCCTGGGCAATGCGCGGGACCGGGTCACCCAACCGTCCCTCCAGCTCCTCACCTCGTTGGTGATGGGTCGCATGACCCTCCTCACCTTCGTGGAGGCGCTGGAGTCGGTACAGCTCAGCGACATCCAGGCGGCCCCGCAGGTAACGGTGCTGGACAACCGCCCGGCCCGGATCCAGGTGGGTGAGCGGACACCGGTGCTGGGAGCGCAGCAGCAGGATCAGGACCAGCTCTTCATCGGGGCGCCGCAGGTGGAGTTCGTGGAGACGGGGATCATCCTGGAGGTGACCCCCACCGTCACCGCCGGCGACATGATCTTCATGGACCTCCGGGCTGAGCGCTCGGGGGTGGAGGAGGGCGTGGGGCAGCTGGGTTTCCGCTTCAACACCCAGGAGGCCCAGACGCAGGTCCTGGTGGATGACGGCGAGACGGTGGTCATCGGTGGCCTGACGGTCACCGAGTTGGTGGAAGGTCGCTCCGGGATCCCCGTCCTGATGAACCTCCCCTACCTGGGTCGGCTCTTCAGCTTCACCAGTGAGTCCCGGACCCAGCAGGACCTGATCATCCTGGTGACGCCGCAGATCACCCGCAGGTAGTCCTCGCAGCGGGTCCCGGTGGGTCGCAGGGCGGCAGCCTCGGCCCGGCAGGACGACAGCTTCTTTCGGGACGCGATACGCCGCCCGGTCTGGACACGTTCCAGGCCGGGCGTCAGGTTTCAGGGCTCCGAGCCCCCAGCCGTCCACCCACCCCTGCGACCCCCTCCCAACCATGTCATACCTCCGAGTCCTCTCGTTCCACACCGCCGGAGAATCCCACGGCAAGGGGCTCACCGCTCTCCTGGAGGGCCTGCCCGCAGGTCTGCCGCTCCAGATGGAGCGGGACGTGGACCCCGAGCTGGCGCGCCGCCAGGGGGGCTACGGGCGGGGACGCCGGATGCAGATCGAGTCCGACCGGGCCGAGCTCCTGAGCGGAGTCCGGTTGGGCGAAACACTGGGCACGCCGCTGAGCATGCTCATCTGGAACCGGGACTGGGAGAACTGGACCACGGCCATGAGCCATCTCCCGCCGGATCCGGAGGGCAACCCCAAGGCGTTGAGGCCCATGTACCTGCCCCGGCCGGGGCACGCGGACCTGGTGGGAGTGCTCAAGTACGCCCGCCGCGACACCCGCGACATCCTGGAACGGGCCAGCGCCCGGGAGACGGCGGCCCGGGTGGCGTGCGCGGCGGTGGCAAAGCGGTTCCTGGACGAGTTCGGGATCCGGGTGGGCAGCCACGTTCGCTCCATCGGCGCCGTGGAGGCCCGGGTGCCGGACGAGCTGCCCGAAGATCTCAACACCGCCTCCGATTCCTCTCCCGTCCGCTGTCTGGATCCGGAGGCCTCGGAAGCCATGACGGCGGCCATCGACCAGGCCCGGGACGACGGCGACACCCTGGGGGGGATCTTCGAGGTGGTGGCCACGGGGGTCCCGGTGGGGCTGGGCAGCCACATCTCCTGGGACCGGAAGCTGGACGGCCGGCTGGCTGCTGCCGTCATGTCGATCCAGGCCATCAAGGGCGTGGAGCTGGGTCTGGGCTTCGAGGGGGCCCGGCGAGAGGGATCCCGGGTGCACGATCCCATCGTGAGAGACGACGCCGCGATCCGGGCCGGCGGCTTTCGCCGGTCGTCCAACGGGGCCGGCGGGCTGGAGGGGGGCGTCACCACCGGCGAGCCCCTGGTGGTGCGAGGCGCCATGAAGCCCATCTCCACCCTCCTGAAGCGCCGGCTCCCCTCGGTGGACCTTCGGGACGGCACGGCCCAGGAGGCGGCCACCGAGCGGAGCGACGTCTGCGCCGTTCCGGCCGCCGCGGTGGTGGGCGAAGCCATGGTGGCGCTTGTCGTGGCCGACGCCTTCCTGGAGAAATTCGGGGGTGACTCGATGGCCGAGATCCGCCGGAACTTCGATGGATACCTGTCGTACCTGTCCGAACGCGGCTGGGAGGAGCGGTCACTCCACAGCGGAGAGGTGGATTGAGCTTGCCGCCGGCCCAGGGTCCCGGTCCGCGAGCCCCCGCCGTCCGCCTGACCCCGTCCCGGACCTCCCGGGTCCTTCTCGTGGGTTTCATGGGAAGCGGAAAGAGCGCCGTGGGGCGTCGCCTGGCGACGCTCCTGGACTGGCGCTTCGTGGACATGGACACCGAGGTGGAGGCCGATGCCGGCC
>SKVI01000371.1 GCA_007129525.1 Gemmatimonadota bacterium
AGCAGGTGTCGTCACCGGGCTGGGCCACGTAGTTGAAGCGGGCGTAGTCCATGACCGAGGTGGAGGTCCCGTTCTCGCACACCCACTGCGTCCGGAGCTGCTCCACCGGCACCGCCGAGTGGCCCTTCTGGTTGTGTGGGAAGCCCAGGGTGTGGCCCACCTCGTGGGCCGATACGAAGCGGATGAGCTCGCCCATGACCTCGTCGTCGAACTCCACGCCTCGGGCCTCGGGGTTCGCGGCGGCGGTTTGCACGAAGTACCAGTTCCGCAGGAGGTTCATCACGTTGTGGTGCCACTGGATGTGGCTTCCCAGAATCTCGCCCGTACGGGGATCGGAGAAGCTGGGCCCGCTGGCGTTCTGCACCGGTGAGGCCAGGTACCGGATCATGGAGTAGCGGGCATCGGCCGGATCGAACTCCGGGTCCTCGGCGGCGGTGGGTGCGTCGCGGGCCAGGATGGCGTTGCTGAACCCTGCCGCCTCGAATGCCTCCTGCCAGTCCACCACGCCCTGTTTCAGGTAGGGGATCCACTTTTCGGGCGTGGCGGGATCAATATAGAAGACAATGGGCTCCACCGGGTCCACGAGCTCGCCCCGCGCGTACGCCTCCGGATCGGAGGGCTCGAGCCGCCAGCGCCGCACGTAGGTCCGCTCAATGAGCCGCTGGGCGTCGACCCCGAAGTCGTTCTGGGTAATGGAGAAGAAGCCCACCCGGTCGTCGGCCAGCCGGGGGGTCATGGGATCATCGGGGAGCAGGACGAAGGAGTGACCCAGCTCTACCGAGATGCTCTCGCCCAGGGACAGGGAGGGGGGAGAGCTGGCGTGGTAGGTCACCGTCCGGCGAACCTCGATGTTCTCGGGAAAAGTCCGGATGGACTCGATGAAGGTCCGGTCGCCGTCCAGGCTGCGCACCTCGTACTGGTTTCGCCGGTTCTGCGAGAGCCCCAGGAAGCGGACGTCTTCGGTGAAGAGCTCGTTGACTTCGATGACCACCCCCGAGGCGTCATCCGGCTCGGCTTCCACGTCGAAGGCATGAAGAACGGGCTCGTAGTTGGAGTTCCGGACCGCCTCGTAGATGGGCAGGGTGTCGGCGGCCACGTTCTGGGTGCCCACCATGCGGAGGAGGACCTGATCGCCCCGCCGTTCCCACCGTACCACGGTCTGGCTCTGCCGGTGCCCCCCGTAGCCCATGCCGGCGATCGTCCGGGTCACCCGGGTCTGGAGCAGGATCTCCCGGTCCAGCATCTCGTTGGGGATCTCGAAGAAGTACTCCTCGTCCACCTTGTGCACGGTGAAGAGACCCTCGCTGGACTCCGCGGTCTCGGGAATCACGTCCCGGTAGGTGCGCACTTCTTCTTCCTCCTCCTCCTCGGGAGGCTCCTGGGCGGCCAGGGCCAGAGCGGACGCCACCGACCAGGACGCGTCGACTGGCGCATCGGCCGGCCCGACGGGAGGCGCGACGGCCGGCATCCAGAAGAGGATCAGGAGCGGAAAGAGCAGGATGGAAACCGGCGAAGGCGCGAGGCCGCCGGCCTTGGGGTGGCTTTTCATGATGTACAGGTCCGGTACGGATGAACAGGAGGAAGGCCGCCCGACAGGGGCCCTCCACGAAGGTGGGACGGGGTTGGGTTGTTGATTGATCTCAACGGAAAGCATACCGGCTTGCGGGCGTCGCGGCCAGCGGGATCGGAGGTGGGTCTTCCGCCGGGGTTCACGATGGGATCATCCGCAAGGGCACCGACCGGCCGGCCGCGACGACTCAGTCGGCCTGATCCAAGCGGCCTTCACCCCCACCCGCAAGGGGCAGGAGAGCCACCCCCATCAACGCCAGGACGCCCGCCACCGCCAGCACCTGCTGCACCGGCCAGAACACGGGGCGCCCCAGCAGCTCGAAGACTCCCACACCCAGGAGAACCGCCACCATGCCCCACACCCCACCCAGGAAGAGGACCCCCGCGGCCCACCCGGTCCGATACAGGAGGAGCACCAGGGCGGCGGTGACGAAGGCGAGGAGGTGCAGGTGGACGAAGCCGATGACCAGGTTGTGGGCTCCCGCCAGCGTATCGGTGAGGGGCGGGAACCCACCCACCACCACGGCCACTCCGGTGAGGGCCATGGCCACCCGGACGGAGTGTGCCAGCCACCGCCGGGGGAGGGCCGTGGTAGCGGCCCCGTCGCCAGGTGCAGCCTCTCCCAGGTGCAGCCGCACGGCCACCACCACCAGCCCGCCTCCCACCAGCGCGAGTCCCACCCACCCGATCCAGTCCAGCCCGGGCAAGGTGATCCACGGATCAAAGCGGGGCAACACACCGGGGATCACTCCCACCGCCATGAGCCGGCGGACCCACGGGTTGGGCACTCCGTCGACATCCGCGCTCGCGTCGACACCGAAGCGGTCCACCAGCAGTCCCACCACCCCGAAGAGGAGCCATCCGTTGAAGAGCAGGGTCAGGTAGTAGCCCACCCAGGCGTCGATCCAGACGGCGCCCATGGGGACCCCACCGGCCAGCATGAGGGGGCCCACGGTGGACACCACCAGCCAGAGGGCCGACAGGTCGATCCAGGATCGGGCGGCGGCGGTGAGGCGGCGGCGGGGCCCCTCGACCCAGAGCCACACCAACGCCAGGGTCACCAGGATATGAAGGGCGGACAGGACGATGGACCAGAAGGCGTAGCCCTGGTAGAGATACGCCGCGAAGAGGGCCCCGATGAGAGCCAGCAGGAGGAGCTCGCAGACCAGACTTCCCCAGCGAGGACGCGCAAAGCGGGAATCCCGGAAGAGGAGGCCGAAGTAGGCCACGAACGCCCACCCCAGGAGAGCCACGTGGGAGTGCGCGTGGAGAAGGTACCGGCTGTTGAACCATGCGGGCACGACTCCCGTCCACTGGATCCGCAGGAGCGTGCCGCTGCCCAAGGTCACCAACAGGAGGGCCCAGGCGGCCAGCCACCACCGCCGAGGCACAACGGGAAAGGGGATCCGTCGGGCTATCTGTCCACCTCGGGTACCGCCTCGGCCATCTCCCGGGCCACCTCGTCAGCCGGGCGCATCTGCTCCAGGTCCAGTTCGAAGTCGGGTCGCTTGCCGGGCTGCAGCTTCGCCACGAACTCCCGGATCTCGCGTCCGGAAAGTCCCAGCTCGCTGAGCATGTCCGGCTCCAGCGCCGGGGCCTCGGGACGGATCCTCACGCCTCCCTCGTCGGTGGGCTCAAGGAGCCCTGCCAGGGCCTGGAGTTCGGCCCGGCTCATGGGGGTTCCCATGAGGTCGTAGTCCACCCACGCCTCGTAGGAGAGAGGCGCCACCCGCTTCACCATCCCGGCCATGACCCGGGCATAGGCCCGGATCTCCCACTGGGCGTGGGGATCCACTCTGAGACTCAGGAAGTGAAGGAGGTTGTGGAGGTCGATCTTCCAGTACCACTGGGTATAGGTGGAGAGGGGAAGGTCGATGCGGGCCAGCTCCCGGGCCACGTCCTCCTCCAGGAGCC
>SKVI01000234.1 GCA_007129525.1 Gemmatimonadota bacterium
CGCCGTGACGCGCCACACCCGACGGCCGCCCTCGACGGGTGTCGGCATCGTCAAGGATGTCGTCGTGGAGGAGCGATGCCTCGTGGACCATCTGGATGGCCAACATTCCGGAAGCCAGCTCTGGGGAGCCCCGCAACGCCCTCGGGGCGGCGGCCCAGGCCAACTGGGGCCGCAGCATCTTGCCCTGCAGATCGGGACGGGCCAGCCCGATGGCACCGGCCTGGCGCTTTGCCGCAGCCTCCAGGACGGCCGACATGGACGACCGGACTCCGGCATGGGGACTCATGATCCCTCGCCCGACAACGTTGGCGAGAATTCGGGGCCACGCCTGGCGCTGGGTCGGGCCCTCTCGGTCAGAAACCCGTGAAGGGCCAGGGCGGCGGCGTACCCCGTCACGGTGACCACCACCGCCAGCCAGAGCCCTTCCAGGACGAGCATCCCGAAGGGCATGAGGAGGGTGATCCCGTAGTACGCGACCATCCATCGTACCGGGAGCCGGTGAGCCCACTTCATTCCGCCCAGAAACTCCAGGGCCATCATGATCACGAACCCGGTGCCCATCCATCCCGCGAGGTTGATCCAGGGCATCCCGTAGTACGGGCCGGTGTCGGCCCAGCGCCAGTAGAAGGGGCTCTGGTAGCTCATGGCCGGATCCAACGCCAGGTCCCAGAGGGTCAGGATCGACGCGGCGAAGAGCAGTCGGCTCCACCGCTGGGCCGGAGCCGGCAGGGTGACCCCCGCCAGCACGTACGACGGCACCGCCATGAGGAACCAGCTCAGGGGAATGAGCCAGGGCACGCGGTCCCCGATCTTCGCCCCGAGGAGGGCGGTGTACTCGTAGCTGCCGAAGGGGATGCCGTATCCGGTCCCGAAGTACTCGCTGGCCAGAGCAATCAGGTACACCGCCACCAGAGCGGGCACCCAGGTCAGACCCAGGCGCCGGACCAGGACCACCAGGAGCACCAGCGCGCCCAGGGCAATGTGGACCTGGGCAAAGAACCGGAAGGAAACGCGCCAGAAGGCCACCAGCCAGTCCACCTGGGGGAGAAGCTCGGGGCGAACGCCGAAGAGCCCGTACCCCACCAGGGCCAGCAGCGTGAAGACTGTGAACACGACGAGGCCGATGACTTCCGGCGTCCAGCCGCCCCGCGGCCCGGACATCAGGTTCTCCCGCCCTCACGGGACGCCCCGCTCCCGACCAGGGTCCGGGCCGGAGCCGGCCGCCCCTGCCACCGGTTCCGGTTCTCCCTCACCCAGCGAATGAACTCAGAGACTGAGGGGAAGGTCTGGGTTTCCCGGAACGGCAGGTCCTCGTCCGGCGTCCATCCGCCGTCCACCCCTTCTCCTCCAAAGGCCAGGTCATAGGGATGCTCGGCATCGTAGAACTCTCCCAGCACCCGGACTGCCCGGTGCAGGTGCGCCGCGCTGGCGGGCGACGAGACCGATACGCAGACCAGCTCTGCCCCCCGCTCCCTCTGAAGGGCGGCGAAGTCCTCCGCAGGGGTATCGGAGCCCGGGTAGAAGACCATCCACCCCTCCAGCTCCAGCAGAACCCGAACGCACATGGATCCCACCTGGTGCCGGTTCCCCTCGGCGGCGCCCGCGATGGCGACGGCGTGAGCCTCCGAAGTCATGGGGTCTCCCGGACTCAGGTGGACCAGCGCCTCCATGACCGCCTGGCTCGCCATGTGCTCCTCGCCGATCCGGAGGCGACCCTGGGCCCAGGCCTCACCCACATCCGCCATGAAGCGTTGGACTCCCAGGTCGCAGAGGAGCTCGAAAGGCAGATCGGGGTGGGATCCCATCTCCCGGAAGAGCGAAGTGATCCGGCCGGGATACCCCCGGAGGAGCCATCCCATGGCCAGTGACCGCACCTTGCCGAAGTCGTGCGCGTCCACGGCGCTCCGCACCGCCAACCAGACGTGCGACTCGAAGGGCGCGAACGGGTCCAGGAAGGTTTCGATGCCCCGCTCGCCGGCAAACTCCAGGGCGTTCCGCAGATAGATCCGGCGGTGCCCGCCCTCGGTCTTCCTGGCGACGAGCCCCTCTCCGTCACACCACCGCTTCACCGTAGACGGATGAACCTGAAATAGATCCGCCACATCGGAGGTGGTCAGGAAAAGCTCGGAGTTGTAGGCCTGCATGGTCCGTCCGCGGCTGAATTGGATTCGGGCCGGCTTGATCCGACCTTGAAACCAATTTTGCACGCCCACTGCAGGATTGTCAAGTGTTCCTATACACTTTCTGTACAGGCGACCCGTTCAGCTCTTCCTGGCGTGGCTTCAGGCTACCGTAGGTCCGGGCTCATTTCTCAGCAGGCCGCTGACGAAGGGAAGGAGCTGCTTCTTGCGACTCACCACCCCGTTCAGCCGATAGACCTCCCCCTGTTCCACCACAGGATAGGTGATAGCCTCCACGATCCGGTCCTCGCCATGCACGAGGAGGAGCGAATCCTGCTCCTTGATGTCCGTGACCATGAGGGCCGCCAATGCCAGCCCCTCCTCCACACGGCTCCGCTCGAGGGCCTTCATGAGGCTGTCGGAGCTCTCCCAGAATTCGTCGAAGCCCACCTCCTCCACCTGCGAGATGGCGAAGCGGACGTCCCCTTCCTGGTAGACCTTCCGGTCCATGCCGACGACCTCTTCCGGAGCTTTTTGTCCCACCACCGAGCCCGAAGAGAAGATAATGTCGGCCAGCTCGCTTCCGGTGATACCCGCCAGTTCCTCGAGCCAGTCCAGGACCTGGTGATCCAGCGGAGTCGAGGTGGGACTTCGCAGGTTAAGGGTATCGGACACCACGCCGCCCATCATGACTCCGGCCAGAGAGGCCGACGGGGTGAGCCCGGCCTGCCGATACAGATCCGCGACGATGGTGCAGGTCGATCCCACGGGCCGGTTGATGAAGAGTATCGGGTCCTGGGTCCGGAGATCACCCAGGCGGTGATGATCCACCACCTCCACGATGTTCACCTGGCCCGCACCGGGTACGGCCTGGCTGAGCTCATTGTGGTCCACCAGTATGATGCGGGTGCGGCTGGGCCGAAGCAGGTCCCGGCGGGTGAACACGCCCAGGATCCGGCCCTCATCGGTGGTCACCATGAACACGGCGGGTCCCATGGTGGAGGTCTTTCGGCGCACGTGGGCCACCGTCTCCTGGGGCTTGAACTCCACGCTTTCCCGTGACATGACCTCACCCACTCGCGTCGCCGCCCGGATGGCCCACGCTGTAGTGGCCGAGTCATAGGGGCTCACGATGAGGCTCACGCCCTCCTCCCGTGCCCGCTCCACCACCTCGTCCTCCACCGCCAGGCCTCCGGTGATCACCAGCAGGCGGATTCCCAGATCGATGGACCTGTGCTGGATGTCCAGGCGATCCCCCACCACGATGACGGCCCGGGCCGGATCCATGTACTCCCGGTCGGTGAACCGGTCGAAGGAGTCGATATCCATGGCGCCCACCCGAACCTGGAGCTCCTCCAC
>SKVI01000350.1 GCA_007129525.1 Gemmatimonadota bacterium
CCCCTACGGCCGCGGGTGGGCGTCCCGGTACACCTTCTTGAGTCGTTCCTTGGAGGTGTGTGTGTAGATCTGCGTGGTGCTGAGCGAGGCGTGGCCCAGCAGCTCCTTCACCGCCATCAGGTCCGCTCCCGCGTCCAGGAGGTGCGTGGCGAAGGAGTGCCTGAGGGAGTGCACGCTGGCTCCGCCCTCCTCGCCGGAGCTCTCCAGCAGCTCCCTCACCATCCGCTGGATGGAGCGCCTGGAGAGCCGGCCTCCCGACTGGTTCACCAGGAGCGGCCCCCGATCCGCCGGCGCCCCGGTCTCGGCCCGCCGGGGCATGTAGCGGCGGACGGCCGTGACCGCCGCCCCGGTGAGAGGCACGATCCGGTCCTTCCGGCCCTTCCCCCTGACCTTCACCTGGTCTCCCACCAGGTCCAGCTCCTCCAGGTCCAGCCCGTGGAGCTCGCCCAGCCGGAGCCCGCTGCCGTAGAGGAGCTCCAGCGCCACCAGGGTCCGGCGGCCCTTCAGCGAGTTCCCCGCCGCCCGGGCCTCGGCCAGCTCGAAGAGGGCCTCCACCCCCCGAGCCCGCACGTGCGCCGGGAGCCGGTGCTCCTTCCGGGGTGCCCGCATGGCCCGGGCCGGGTTCCGATCCAGAATTCCGTCCCGGTGCAGGAAGCGGAAGAACCCCCGGGCCGCCGACAGCTTCCGGGCCAGGGTGCGCCGCGCCAGGCCCTTGCGACGGCCCCACCCCAGAAAGCTCCGGAGGGTGAGACGGTCCACGTGCTCCCACTCCCAGTCCGGGGTGCCGTAGTAACCGGTGAGGAACTCCTCCAGGTCGGCCAGATCCCGGCGGTACGCCGTCACCGTGTGGGGCGACAGCTGGCGCTCGTCGGCCAGGTGGCGGAGGAAGGCCTCGCCGTGGGCCCGGAGCCGGGGGGTGGAGGCCGCCGTGGGTCGAGACGAGCTCATGGATGGCTCCCCACCTGGGCCAGCCAGGCCCGGAAGTCCGTCGTGGCCCGCCGGCCCAGCGTCTCCCGTTTCAGCTTCTTGCTTCGGATGCGGTTCTCCAGGGGGTCCACCAGGCCCCAGTTCGAGTTCATGGGCTGGAAATGGTCCGGCTCCGCCTCCCGGAGGTACCGGTAGAGTCCGCCCAGCATGGTGGTGGCCGGGGGCAGCACCGGATCCAGGCCCCGGAGGACCCGGTCCAGGTTGATCCCGGCCAGGAGCCCCGAGGCCGCCGACTCCGTATACCCCTCCACCCCCGTGAGCTGTCCGGCAAAGATGACCTCCGGCCGGTGGCGAAGGCCCCCGTGGGGCAGGAGCCGTCCCGGAAAGTTCAGGTACGAGTTGCGATGGATGGAGCCGAACCGCAGGAACTCCGCCTCCTCCAGGCCCGGGATCATCCGGAAGACCCGCTCCTGCTCACCGATGCGGAGGCGGGTCTGGAAGCCCACCAGGTTCCACATCTGCCCGGCCCGGTCTTCCCTGCGAAGCTGCACCACCGCATGGGGGCGCTCCCCGGTGCGGGGATCGGTGAGTCCCACCGGCTTCATGGGCCCGAACCGCAGCGTCTCGGGGCCCCGCTCCACCATGACCTCGACGGGGAGGCACCCTTCGAAGTAGGGGACCTGGTCCCACTCGGGACTCCGGTGCACGTCGGCGCCGGCCAGAGCCTCCACGAAGGCGTCGTACTCGTCCTCGGTGAGGGGGCAGTTCAGGTAGTCCGCGTCCTGGTCCCATCGGCCCTGGGCGAAGACCACGTCCTCGTCCAACGAGTCCCGGTCCACGATGGGCGCGATGGCGTCGAAGAAGGCCAGGCCCTCGTCGCCCAGCTCCCGGCGAATGGCCTCCGAGAGGGCGTCCGAGGTGAGGGGACCCGTGGCGATGACCGCCGGGCCTTCGGGGATCCCGGTCACCTCCCGGCGCACCACCTCGATCCCCGGATGGGCCTCCACCGCGGCGGTCATGGCCCGGGAGAAGAGCGCCCGATCCACCGCCAGCGCCGCGCCGGCCGGCACCTGGGCCTGGCGAGCGGAGTGAAGGAGGACCGAGCCCAACAGCTCCATCTCCCCCTTCAGCGCCCCGTGGGCGTTGGCCGGGTCCTCGCTCTTGAAGGAGTTGGTGCAGACCAGCTCTCCCAGCCCGTCGGTCTGGTGGGCCGGAGTCGACCGCACGGGACGCATCTCCACCAGGCGCACGGCGTGACCCCGATCCGCCAGCTGGAGCGCGGCCTCGCAGCCCGCCAGGCCTCCCCCCACCACGGTGACGGCCCCGGCGCCGCCGGAGCGCTCGGGGGCCGGCGCGGCGCCCCCTCCGGTGCCGGGACGATCAGCCACCGCTTCCGCCTCCCTTCTTCCGGGCTCCCTTCCTGGACCCTCGTCCGCGTCCCTTTCGGCCTCCCCTGCCCCGCCGGCTCCGGGGGCGCTTTCCGGATCGGGCCAGGAGCGCCACCGCCCCGTCCAGGTCCATGGCGTCGGGGTCGTCGCCCTTGCCCAGGCTGGCGTTCAGCTCGCCGTCGGTTACGTAGGGACCGTAGCGGCCGTCCAGCAGCTCGACGGTGCGCCCCGTGTCGGGATGCTTGCCCAGTTCCTTCAGCACCGCCGGCCCCGACTTCTTCCGCAACAGCTCCAGCGCCTCCTCCAGCGTCACCTGGAAGATCTGCTCGAACGACTTCAGGTTCCGGTACTCGCGCTCCCGGTTCACATAGGGGCCGTAGCGGCCCAGGCCCGCCACCACCGGCTTGCCCGTGTCCGGATCCGTGCCCAGCTCCCGCGGAAGCGACAGGAGCTTGAGGGCCAGCTCCAGGTCCACCGCTTCCGGTGCCACCCCTTTGGGCAGCGAGGAGCGGGGCGGCTTGCTCCCCTCCTCCTTCTCGCCCAGTTGCACGTAGGGGCCGTAGGGGCCGGACTTGAGCCAGACCGACTTCCCGGTCTCGGGGTCTGGACCCAGCTCCGTGTCGTCGTCCAGATCCCCGGGTCCGTCCAGGGAGCGGGTGTTCTTGCACTCGGGATAGGCGGCGCAGCCCAGGAAGCGCCCGAAGCGGTTCCACTTCACCAGCATGGGCCCGCCGCACTTCTCGCAGGTCTCGCCCTCGGCGGCCAGGATCTCCCTGACGATGGCGTCGCTCTCGGCCTTCCCCTTCTCCAGGCGATCCCGGAAGGGTGGATAGAACTCCCGGAGCACCTCCCGCCAATGCATCTTCCCCTCTTCCACCTGGTCCAGCTCTCCCTCCATGCGGGAGGTGAACTCCACGTCGAAGAGGTTCGGAAAGACCCTGACCAGGAGCTTGGACACCGTGTCGCCCAGGGGCGTGGGCACGAAGCGACGGTCCTCCAGCTCCACGTACTCCCGCTCCCGGATGGTGGAGAGGGTCTGGGCGTAGGTGGACGGCCGGCCGATCCCCAGCTTCTCCATCTCCTTCACCAGCGAGGCCTCGGAGTAACGGGGCGGGGGCTGGGTGAAGTGCTGCTTCGGCTCGATGCGGCGAAGCGCG
>SKVI01000230.1 GCA_007129525.1 Gemmatimonadota bacterium
CCCCGGTGAGGGTGTCGGGCGTGAACGCCACCAGTCCGGCGCTCCGATCCGAACGATACCGGGTCTGGAGGCCCAGGTCGGCCCGAAGCCAGGGGGGAAGGGGCGGGCGGTAGGTGAGGCGTCCCTGGACCATTCGCTGCGTCTCCCATCCCAGGTTCCGGCCCAGGAGGGAACGCTGCTGGGCCTCCACAAGGGGCTGGACCCGGAGATCCCGGACCCCATCTGCTGGATCCACGACGTCGCGGGTACTCCGAAACTCCAGATTCCCCTGCAAGCTGGCGAAGGGCTCCAGCTCCACCCTGAGCACGTTCTCCATCCATGCTTCCGAGGTCACCTCGGTGAAGCCCGGATCCAGGACCCCTGACATGACGATCTGGTTGAAGCGGGTGGTGGCCTGCTCCCGCCGGCGCAGGGAGTTTCCGGTCCGCACCCGACTCGGGGTCCACTGCAGGCGGGTCTCACGGAGGCTCCGCACCCAGCTCGGCGGCAGAAAAATGCGGGCTACCGGCTCCAGGAGCCCGGGGAGGACGCCCACCGTCCGTTCCTCGGGCTCCCAGGTGTAGCCCAGACCCAGCTCGCTTCCCCGCACCCGGGCGTCGGAGGTCACGGTGGTGGCCGACGAACGCTGGAAGGCCACCCGCAAGTCGGCTCCGGGCAGGATGGGATCCAGCCAGTCCACCCCTGTCTCGCCCCGGGCCTGGGCGGCCATGCTGATCCGGGTCTCGCTGAAGCCGGGGGTCCGGAGCCCCGGCAGGAGGTCGCCCCTGAGATCGGTGCCTTCCATGAAGAAGGGATCCCGGGCCGTGCGCTGGTGCGAGACCGTCACCGGCATCTCCACGCCCCACTCCCCCGGCAGGAGCTGGCCGCCCTGCACGGTCCCCGACAGCGACACGGCCCCGTCGGACTGGAAGGTGGGGCCCGGGTCGTCCATCTGCCGGAAGTCGGCCCCCTGGCCCGTATAGCTCATCCGGGCCTGCAAGAGATCGCCACCGTCCAGTTCCATGGTCACCACCTGGGCCGAGCTGGGGGTGCGGGATCCTCCGCCCAGCCGCAGTTCGTTGATCCAGAGCTCACCGTCGGTGGGCACCTGCCCCTGATTCCACACGCCGAGGCTCACCTCGCGCACCGCCGCGAGGTTGGGGGCCCGGGCCCGATCCCTCAGCACCACAGCGTAGGTGGAGTCGGCCGACCAGACCTCCACCGGAGGATCACCGGGACCGGGGGGGTTCACCAGCAGCTCCTCCTCGGCCTGCCGGCGCAGATTGATCCACTCGCTGAACTCGATCCGGTGCTCCGGGAGCCAGTCCTGGGGACTCACCGCCTGAGGGTTCGCCGCCCGGGTGAGCCGACTGCGGTAGAGGTAGAAGTTTTCGGGGTCGTTTCCCACTTTGAGGTAGAAGTCGGTCCGGGTCTCGGGACCCCAGCGCCCCTCCCGGGCCAGCGCCCAGACCCGCAGCCGGGAATAGTTCAGGAAATTCCGGGAGCGCTGGAGGAACCGGTAGTAGACCTCCGCCCGGTCGCCGCCCCCGAGTCCCTGGTACCGGAGGGCCAACGATTTTTCGTTGAACTCCACGCCCTGGCCGCCCACCGCCGACGTGGGGTCGTCCAGCTGCTCCAGCACCCCGGGCGGGGCCTGGTAGGCCGCTCCTTCGGAGAGGGCCGACACCGGTGTCACCTCCATGGACCCCACCCCGGAGAGGGTGTCACCTGCGATTCCCCGGAGCATTCCCTCCACCCCCCGCTTCACCCAGCGCGACCCCACCAGCCGCATTCGGGCCAGGGTGATAACCTGGGGCCGGGGGGCCGCCGCGGTGATCCGCATGAACTGCACGGCCCGCCAGTCGGCCTCGGTGAAGGCACCCCCGGGGTTGATAGCGCCGGGACCCCGAAGGGGAATGCGGTAGAGCCGGAAGCCCGTGCCGGTCTGGTTCCGGTTCCGGGCCAGGTACGGCGAGCTCCCGTCCAGGGTGATGACGAAGCGCGTGTAACGCTCCGCCGTGTCCAGCACCCCGTTCTGGTTCAGGTCCTCGGTGTCACGCCGGCCGTTGCCCCGGGTGCAGTTGGCCCTGGGGTCGCCCCGGGGATACACCCGACCGGGCTCGGCACGGCAGGTCTCCGGCCACAGTCCGCGGGCGTCGGCCTCCGGTCCCCAGACTTCGCCGCGCTGGGGATCGGCCTCCTGGTCCAGCTCGCCCAGTCCCCACGAACGGCCCGTGTCGAGGCGAACGCCCGAGGTCTGGCCGGTCTCGTCGATGAAGTAGGCGTCCTCGCTCACCATTCCCAGATCGATGATGAGGGTGGCCGAGTCCCCCTCTGCCACGTACAGGTCCAGGAACTCGGTCTGGGTCAGGTCCAGACCCGAGGCGGACAGGAGGGTGGTAATGGAGCGCCAGCGGGGCTCCTCGAAGCTCCCCGGCCCCTCCTCGCGACCAAAGGTGAGCCGGAGCCCGGGCTCCCGTGTCTGGCTTCCGGCAAAGTTGATCTGCCGGTCGATCTCGTCCTGGGTGAGGAACCCCTCGAAGACCCCGATGGAGTCGCCGCCCACCGCCTCCTGTACCCAGGTGTGCTGCCAGACCAGCGAGGCTGCCGACTCGGCGTTCATCTCCCCCGGGAGGGCCGACTCGGCGCCGTCGCGGAAGTCGGGCCGGCTGCCCAGGTACCAGTCGGTGGAGATGAGGCTCACCCTCCGTTCGTCGCCGGCGTCGAAGTCGTCCAGGTACGCGTCACCGGAGATATTGGGCTCAGGAAGGGAGACGGCCACCTCCCCCTCGAAGCGCAACTCCGAGGGATGTCCGGTCCGCTCGCCCGGCAGGCTCTGGAGGAAGGCATCCAGGAGGGGCACGTCGTAGGCCAGCTCCGAGCGCACGCCCACCATTCCCATGGCCCCGGGCTCGGCGCCGAAGCGCGGCCGGTTCACCAGTTCCTGCTCGGTCTGGTACAGTCCCATGAAGTTGATGGCGCCGGCCCCTCCCACCGGAAGCCGGAGGTTGGCCCCTGCCACCGATGCCGGCGACTCCCGGAAGGCGCTCACCTCTTCCCACGACACCTGCAGGCGGTCTGACGAGCTCCTGGCCAGCAGGGCTTCGGGCTGCAGGAGGGTGAGGGTCCCCGAGGTGTGGTCCAGCAGGTAGTCCACCTCGGGACGCAGCAGCCGGTCGCCCAGGAAGATCCGCTCGCTGCCCTCGCGGATCCCGAAGCTCCCCAGGGGCACGCTGGCAGTCACACCCACGCTCCGGGTCTGGACGTCCATGTTCAACCGGTAAAGCCCCGCCGCCTCCCGCTCCAGCGGATCCACCGTCTCGTAGATGCGAGGGTTGGCGTCGGCCCCCAGGACCGCCCGGCTCCCGTCGGCGTCGAGTCCCTCCGACGGCACCGGCGGCGGCTCCATGAAGGGACGCAGGGTGGGCATGACGAGAAAGGTCCCCTGCAAACCCCGGCCGTTGGTGGCGTCGGCGCCGGGCTGGAAGA
>SKVI01000195.1 GCA_007129525.1 Gemmatimonadota bacterium
CAATGGTCATCATGAAGGGCTCGGGGGCGGCGCCGATGCCCACCGCCAGCTGAAAGGCGATGGGCGCCAGCAGCACCGCGGTGGCCGTGTTGGAGATGACCTGGCTCAGCGCCGAGGTGAGCACGAAGAGCGCCACCAGAAGAAGCAGGGGGCCCGCGCCCTCCAGCGCCGATCCCAGCCCGTCCACGATGAGCTGCATGCCCCCGGTGTTCTCCAGGGCTGTGGCCATGGGCAGGATTCCGGCGATGAGCACCACGCTCTCCCAGTTCACCGAGCGGTACGCGTCGGCGGCCCCCACGCACCCCGAGACCACCATGGCCACCGCCGCCAGGAGGACCGCCGTCACCGCCGGCATCAGGTCGAAGGTCATGAGGAGCATCATCCCCACCATGACGCCCACCGCCAGGGGTGCCCGGTCCAGGGGCTGGAGCGCCGGCTCCATCTCCCGGGGCGCCATGGCCACCACGAAGTCCCGGTCCTCTCCCTGCAGGAGCCGGATCTTTTCCCACGGGCCCTGCACCAGGAGCATGTCGCCGAACCGGAGGGGGGTGTCGCGGATGTCGCCTTCCACCAGCTCTCCCATGCGCTTGATGGCCAGAACCGTGAGCTGATACCGGTCCCGGAACCGCAGCTCCTTCAGGTGCCGGCCCAGGAGGCGAGATCGGGGCGTCAGGAGGACCTCGGCGATCCCGGCCTCCCTGGCGGTGGGGTCGCCCTCCAGATCATCCGACTCGAGGACCACGTATCCCCGCCCCACCATCCGGGCCACGCCGTCGGCCGAGCCCTCCACCAGGAGGATGTGGTCCCGGGCCAGGACGGAGTCGGCCAGGGCGGGAGTCAGGTGCTGGTCCGGGTCCCTGTCGGCGGGCCGTCCCAGGCGACGACGCCGCCCCCCGTCCTTGTCTCCCGGCTCCAGGAGCTCCAGAACCGTCACGCCGAAGGCATCGGGCAGGTTCAGGTCGGCCAGGGTGCGTCCGGCGACGGGAGAATCGGTCGGGACCCGCAGCCGAAAGAGCCGCGGGTGCAGATCCCAGCTTCCGGCCATCTCCTCCATGGTGGGGTCGTCGGCTCCCCGCCGGGGTGCGCCGGGAGAGGGACGGTCGGGGAGGAACCTGCGCCCCACCAGCCCCATGAAGCCGATGCCCACCACCACCACGGCGATGCCGATGGGTGTAAAGGAGAAAAAGCCGAAGGGGTCGCGGCCCATGGCCGCCAGGTGGTTGCTCACCACGATGTTCGGCGCCGTGCCGATGAGGGTGAGCATTCCTCCGATGAGGGAGGCCACCGAGAGCGGGATCAGGAGCTTGGACGGAGAGATGTCCCGGGCCCAGGCGAGCCCCATGACCACCGGCAGCATGACCGCCACCGTTCCGGTCGAGCTCATGAAGCCGGAGAGGACTGCCACCAAGGCCATGACGATGACCAGGAGCCGAACCTCGCTGTCGCCGGCCCACTTTCCCGGCAGCTTTCCCATGGCCTGTGCCACACCGGTCCGAAACAGCCCTTCACCCACCACGAAGAGTGCGGCGATCATGATCACCACCGGGTCGGCGAACCCCGCCAGCGCCTCCGGCGCCGAGAGGATGCCGCTGAGGGTCAACGCCAGCAGGGCCAGGAGCGCCACCACGTCCAGCCGGAGCTTCTCGCTCACGAAGAGCAGGATGGTCGCCACCAGGATGGCGTAGACCAGGAAGATTTCGAAGGTCATGTGGGGGGGAGTGGATATGGTTGGGGGCAGTGGCATTTCGGCGTCGTCCGGCGCCGCATCCGGCAACCTGCGACCGTTGCAGCCTACCGCGGGAGAACCGCCTCGTTCCCCGATCCGGAGAATGGCCGGGCTGTCGCGAACGTCTCCCTGCTTGACGACGCCACCCGCGCATCCTTCTATTCCTCTGGCTTCGGACCCACGGCATCCCGCGCTTCGGCCGACGGACGTGCACCCGTCGGGGGCACATGCGACCAACGGTGGGTCCATCCGGCGATGGCCCGCGCAACGGGAGAAGCCCGAAACACTCCGAAACACCATGCGCGTTTCTCGGAAAACAGGCAGACCCTCACACCTGGAGGCAGTCCCTTGAACCCGTCCCCTTCCTCTTCCGGCGGTGGATCCGTCCCGGCCCGCGAGCTGTGGGGTACCCGCTGGGGCTTCGTCCTGGCAGCGGTGGGAAGCGCCGTCGGCCTGGGCAACATGTGGCGCTTCTCGTACATCGCGGCGGAGGGCGGCGGAGCGGCCTTCCTGCTCCTCTACATCGTCATGATCGCCCTTCTGGGGATCCCCCTCATGCTCTGCGAGCTGACGGTGGGGCGGCGAACCCACCTTTCGCCCATCGGAGCGTTGAGGGAACTGGGGGGCCGGGGATGGGTCCCGCTGGGCTTCCTCTTCGTGGTCACCGGATTCCTCATCCTGTCGTACTACTCGGTCATCGCCGGCTGGACCATGCGCTACGCCGCCGAGGCGGCCTTCACCGGCTTCGCCCCTGACCCGGGAGCCCACTTCGGGGAGATCAGCGAGGGCCGGGCTGCCATCGGGTGGCACCTGGCCTTCATGGTCCTCACCATCGGGATCGTCATGGTGGGCATCCAGAAAGGGATCGAGCGGGCGGCGCTGATCCTCATGCCCACCCTGGTCCTCATCGTCCTGGGACTGGCGGTGTGGGCCCTCTTCCTGGAGGGCGCCGGCGAGGGCTACGCCTTCTACCTCATGCCGGACGTGGGCGAGCTCATGGACGGCACGGTGCTGAGGCAGGCCACCGCCCAGGCCTTCTTCAGCCTCTCGCTGGGGATGGGGGCCATGCTCACCTTCGCCTCGTACCTCTCCCGCGACACGGACCTGAACCAGGAGGCGGTCACCATCTCGTTCGCCGACTTCGGTGTGGCGTTCCTGGCAGGGCTGGTGGTCTTCCCGGTGATCTTCGCCCTGGGGCTGCAGGACTCGGTCACCGAGAGCACGGTGGGGGCGCTGTTCATCTCCCTCCCGGGCGCCTTCGTGGAGATGGGCAACGTGGGCCGCGTCGTGGGGCTCCTCTTCTTCCTGGCCCTGGGGGTCGGCGCCATCACCTCGGCCATCTCGCTCCTGGAGGTGGTGACCTCCTCCATCATCGACGAACTGGGAATGGCCCGGAAGAACGCCGCCATCGGCATCGGGATCCTCATTGCCATCGTCGGCCTTCTGTCGGCCCGCGACACCGACTTCCTGGGGCTGGCCGACGCCATCGCCGGCGACCTGTTCCTGGTGGTGGGGGCCTTCTGCATGTCCCTCTTCGTGGGCTGGTTCATCAACGTGGATCCGGCAGAGGAGCTGGCCCGGGGCGCCGGCGAGGGGTTCAAGCGCTTCATTCCACTGGTGATCTTCCTCATCCGCTACGTGCTGCCGCCGGTCATCTTCATCGTCCTGGTCTTTGCGCTGCAGGACACCTGGGCGGCCATCACCGAGTTCATCGTCGGAACCTGACGGTCGGC
>SKVI01000320.1 GCA_007129525.1 Gemmatimonadota bacterium
CCCCGGCGCTCCGGCGGAGGGGCTCGAGGATGAGGTCCCGCACCGCGGGGATGGCTGCCACCCGGGCCACCCGAGCCGTCACCTCCGGCGACCGGAGCGCCTCTCCCTGCGAGGCGCCGTCCAGACGAACGTCGAAGCCGCCGTCGGCGGGAGCCAGGGTGATCTTGCGCTCCGCCAGGTGCCCGACTCCCCGCTGCTCCCACTCCTCCTCGGGGATCCCCGACTCCAGCAGCGCCAGGGTGGCCGCCCGGTACAGGGCTCCCGAATCCAGGTGCCGAAGACCCAGGCGCTGGGCCACCGCCCGAGCCGTGGTGGACTTCCCCGACCCCGCCGGACCATCGATGGTGATCACCGGACGGCGACCGGGGGCCCGCCCCTTCGGCGGCCGGTCCTCGGCGAGCCCGTCCAGCAGCTTCCAGAACCCCGGAAAGCTCACCTCCACCACCCGCCGCCCGTCCACCTCGATCCGGTTTCCGGGCAGCGCGCCCAGAACGCCGAAGGCCATGGCGATTCGGTGGTCGTGAAAGCTTTGCACGCTTCCTTCCAGCGGCCGATCCGAGCCTTCGATGACCAGTCCGTCAGGGAGCTCCTCCACCTCCACGCCCACCGCCTCCAGGTTCGTCGCCAGAGCCCGAATCCGGTCCGACTCCTTCACCCGGAGCTCGGCGGCGTCGCGAATCACGGTGGTGCCCCGGGCCCGGGCCGCCGCCACCGCCAGTACCGGAATCTCGTCGATGAGGGAGGGGATCTCGGGTCCCTGGACCTCCACCCCTCGCAGCTCCGAGGGGCGGGCCGTGAGGTCGCCGGCGGGCTCCCCCGCGGGGTCGTCCGTCTCCCGCAGGTTCTCACGCTCCAGCCTGGCGCCCATGCGGTCCAGCGCTCCCAGGACCCCCGTGCGGGTGGGGTTCAGCCCCACGTTGCCGATCTCCACCGACCGGCCGCCCAGAAGCCCCAGGACCAGGAGGAAGGCCGCCGACGAGATGTCGCCGGGCACCTGTAGATCCATGGGAGACAGGCTCTCCGGGATCTCCGCCAGCACCACCCGGTGGGGCGCCTCGCCGGAGCTTCTCACCTCTGCGCCCACTCGGCGCAGCATCCGCTCGGAATGGTCCCGGGAGGGCACCGGCTCCACCACCTCCACCTCCAGGCCGGCTCCCAGGCCCGCCAGGAGCAGCGCGCTCTTCACCTGGGCGCTGGCCACCGTGGACCGGTGCCGGATGGGCTCCCGCGGCGCCCCCACCACCCGGATGGGCAGCCGACCGGGCCGGCCCTCTTCCCGGAACCGGGCGCCGGCCAGCGCCAGGGGCTCGGTGACCCGGGCCATGGGACGGCTTCGGAGAGAGTCGTCGCCGGTGAGGGTGGCCTCCACCGAGCAGCCGCTCAGGAGGCCCAGGAGGAGTCGGGCCGTGGTGCCCGAGTTGCCGCAGTCCAGCGGGGCGTCGGGAGAACGAAGGCCGGCGAGTCCCACCCCGGCCACCTGCATGGCCGCGCCGTCGTCCGGCAGGCGAGGGACGGCCACGCCCAGTTGCCGAAGGATCCGGGCCGTGCTTCTGCAGTCGGCACCGGGGAGCACCCCGGAGAGTCGGCTGGTTCCCGACCCCAGCGCCGCCAGCAGGAGCGCCCGGTGGCTGATGGACTTGTCTCCCGGAACCCGGATCATTCGGGGCCTCCCGCCGGAGGCCGGCCCTCGCTCCAGTCCCGGGTGAGCTCCATGAACTCGACGATCCGGTCCATGTCTCGGCGGGCCAGCAGGTCGGCCACCACGTTGAGGGCCCGGGATACCGAGGTGAGCCCGGTGCCGCTGACCGGCGCGGAGAACTCCAGCAGATCCTTCCACACCTTCGGCTCGGATGCGGCCAACCGGGTCATGTCCCGACCGCCGGGGCCCAGGTCGCCCGGGGTGAAGCCCGCTGCGTCCAGGGCGCCGGCCAGGGCGTTGGCAACCAGCTGGGGCAGGTGCGAGACCCACGCCATGGTACGATCGTGCTCCCCGGCATCGACCCAACGGGGGACGGCCTCCACCGCGCCGGCCCAGAAGGCCTCGATCCGCCGACGGACGGGAGGGGCTGCCTCCTCGTCCGCCGACAGCCAGACGGGAGCCCCGAGGTAGAGGTCGTCACGGGCGGCGCCGAACCCGCTCTCTTCGGAACCGCACAGGGGATGGGCCGTCACCGTCCGGTGGCCCAACCCCGCCTCCCGGGCCCGCTCCAGGACCGGTTCGTTGAGTCCCACCACGTCGGTCAGAAGGACATGGTCCGGGAGCCCGGGACCCTCATCTCGGACGAAGCCGAGGGCGGCCCGGAGGGGGCTGGCCAGCACCACCAGCTCGGCCTCTGCGGCCATCCCTTCCCCTGGGAGGGCGAAGCGGTCCACCCAGCCCCCGTCCAGGGCGGCCGCCCCTACCACCGAGTCCGGGTCCACCCCCAGGAGGCGGGGCGAGCGGGGCAGTGCCCGGAGGCGGCGCACCAGCGAGCCGCCCATGAGGCCCAGCCCCACCACGGCCACGCTCTCCGGGACCCACCCTTCCCCCGACTCCACCGTCAGTCCTTCTCCTGCCGCCGAAACCGGTGGGCCGGCGGCTCGTCCTCTGCTGGAGGCGCTGGAGGAGGCGAGCGATCAGGATCGGGCTCGAAGATGAACACCAGCGGGACCCGGGTCAGGAGCTCGTCGGCGCCGGCCATGGCGGTGAACCGGGACTCCCGCGTCCGGTGGTCCTCCAGGTCGTCGAAGGGAACGCGGACGTGGACCATCCCCTGGAAGGCGCCTCGAGGCGGAATCCCGTCCAGGCGCACCCCCGCCTCCGGGCCGAACACCTCCCGAGCCAGCTCCAGCGTTCGCCACTGGGCCGCCCGGATCGACCAGCGCCGCCGGTGGCTGATCCGCTCCTCGCGGATCTCGATCCAATCCAGGCTCTCGGAGTCGGTGCGCTCGACCTCTCGAATCATTCCTCCTCCCGTTCGTATCCGATCTCGATGCTCAGCCCGTCATAGGCCACCTGCGCCGCCGGAAACACCTTCCGGGCCTCCTGTTCCAGGGGCGCGGGATTGGCCGAATAGCGGGCCGACAGGTGGGTGAGCAGGAGGCGCCGGACCTCGGCCCTCCTGGCCACCTCGGCGGCCCCCCGGGCCGTGGTATGGAACGTCTGGTGCGCTCGCTCCGCGTCCTCGTCGCCGAAGGTGCTGTCGTGGATGAGCACGTCGGCCCCCCGGGCCACCTCCGCCGTGCCGTCCAGCGGACGGGTGTCGCCCGTATAGACCACGCGCCGTCCCGGCCTGGGCGGACCCACCAACTCGTCGGGCCGCACCTTGCGCCCATCCACCTCCACCGTCTCACCTGCGTGCAGGCGGCCGTAGAGGGGACCCTCCGGAATCCCCAGCGCCCGGGCTCGCTCCACGTCGAACCGGCCCGGCCGATCATGCTCCTCCAGGACGTACCCCACCGCCGAAACCCCGTGCC
>SKVI01000177.1 GCA_007129525.1 Gemmatimonadota bacterium
CCTGGGCACGGTTTCGGCCATCATGCAGGGAGGCGTAGTCCGATTCCTGGCGCCCCGGATCGGGGAACGGGGCCTGATACGGCTCTGCTCGCTGCCCTTCGTGGCGGGACTCCTCCTCATTTCCCTGGCCCAGAGCCTACCGGTTCTCCTGGTGGCGCTGGCGCTTCTTGCGGTGGGCTTCGGGGGTACGCTCCCCTCGCTGGTGAGCCTCCTCTCCAGGGCGTCCCCCGACGAGGTCCAGGGCGGCTCGCTGGGAGTTGGGCAGAGCGTCGGAGCGCTTGCCCGGATCGCCGGCCCGCTCACCGGCGGCCTGGCCTGGGACCTGACAGGCCCCTCGAGCCCGTTTGTGGCCGGCGCCATCCTGGCCGCGCTGGGCGGCCTTCTCATGCTGCGACTTCCGGGACCGGACGGGGAGTCCGCCCCCGACCCGGATCCAGACCAGGCGCGCAGGATCCCCGCCGAGAGTTGAACCCGTCGACCCATTCCATCATCCTGGTGCCATGTCCGACTCGCCGCTTTCCAACGTCGTCATCGTCCTGGACGAGCCCCAGAACCTGGTGAACGTGGCCGGAGTGATCCGGGCCATGAAGAACATGGGTCTCTCGCAACTGCGGGTGGTGAGCCCCGGGGAGTGGGATCCCTGGCGTATCACCGGCATCGCCCACCGCACCGAAGACATCGTCGAGAACACCCAGCACCATCACTCCCTGGAGGAGGCGGTGGCGGACTGTGTCCTGGTGGTGGGCACATCGGCTCGGCCCCGAGCGGCGCAGCGCAACTACGACTGGGCTCGCCCGTGGGCACCTCGGATCCTGGAGCGAGCGGCAGCTGGCTCGGTGGCCCTGGTCTTCGGTCGCGAAGACCGGGGGCTGTCCAACGAGGCCCTGGATCGCTGCGACGGGGTGGCCATCATCCCCACCGATCCGGAGTACTCGAGCCTGAACCTGGCCCAGGCATGCCTGCTCCTGGCCTACGAGCTCTTTCTGGCCGCCGGAGAGGCGCAGCGGGAACTGCCCCGGGGCAAGCGCTACACCGGCCCGGCCACCCGCCAGGAGATGGAACTCATGTTCCGTGCGCTGGAGGGCGGGCTCGAACGCATCGACTTCTTCAATGCCCGCTCCCCCGAGAATGTGATGCGGACCTTCCGCACTCTCCTCTCGAGAGCCGAGCCGGAGCGACAGGAGGCCGGCCTCATGCAGGCCCTGGGCTTCGAGATCCAGAATTACCTGGATCGGCTGGAGCAAAGGTCCAGCCCCGATCCGGAAAGACCGCAGGATACCGGAAAGCCGGCTGATTCCGGGCCATCTTCCCCCTCCGCGCAGGGCTGACGGGCCTTCCCCACCCTGGCTCCTGGCTCAGCGACCATTCCTTGATCGGGGCGGAGGCACGCCGCTTGCGTCAGGGACGAGGACTGTCGGACCCCCAGGGACAGTCACCGGGGAACGCAACCAGCAGTATCTCTCGGCCAAGTGAGGTGAATCCTCCCTCGGGGTGAGGAACGTGGACCACGGACCGTTTATATGACTTCTCTCCAGACTCAGCCCCTGCCGGTGAGCCTCGCCGAGCGCTATCGCGTGCTCCTGGAGATCGGGCGGGCGCTCACCGGAACCATCCAGGGTGAGGCGGAGCTGTATACCGCCATCTACCGCGAGACGGCTCAGATCATGGAGGCCGATGGGTTCTACGTCTCGCTGTACGACCCGGAGATCGACCTGGCCAGGGTCGTGTTCTGGGCGGACCGGGGTCAGGGCCGCTTCGCCAGCATTCCCTACCCCGGCTCCGAGAGCGAGGTGATTCGCACCGGCCGGGGCACCCTCGTGAACGACGGCCTGGAGGCGCGGGCTCGGCTGGTGGTGGGAGAGGGGGACGCCCCGAGCACCCGCTCCGCCGTCTCGGCGCCTCTCCGCAGTCGGGATCGACTCCTGGGGGTCATCAGCGCTCAGAGCTACAATTCCGACGCCTACACCCGGTCGGACCTGGAGCTGCTCCAGGGCATCGCCGACGTGTCGGCCGTGGCCGTGCAGAACGTGCGCCACGTCCAGGAGCTGGATCAGCGGCGACGCGAGGCGGAACGAATGGAGCAGATCAGCCAGATCCTGGCCAGCTCCCTGGACTCGGAGCAGGTCCTGAACCGGGTGGTGGAAGGGGCGCTGGACCTGCTGAGGGGCGACGGCGCCATGGTCTGGCTCCTGGAGGAAGATGTGGTTCGGGTGGGCGCCGCCCGGGGGGGCTCGGCTCCCCACGTGGGGACCGAGACCTCCGCCGACCATGAGCTGGTGCGGCGGCTGCGTAACGACCCGAGCCCCGTGGTCATGGAACGCCTGCAGAGCTCGCCCCTGCTCCCGGGCGACCTCCGGTGTCCCCCACCGGCCCGCTCGGCTCTGCTCCTCCCCCTCTCCGGCGCCGAGGGCGTCACGGGCGCCCTGGTGGTCACTACACCTCGAGAGGGCCCGTTCCCGGAAGAGGAGATTCATTTGCTCCAGCGGCTGGCCGGCCATGCCTCAGTGGCCCTGGAGAATGCCCGACTCCATTCCGCGCTGGAGACCCTTTCGCTCACCGATCCCCTCACGGGTCTTCCCAACCGACGTCAGCTGGAGATCCACCTGGAGCGGGAGTTTGCCGCCGCCCAGCGGGGTCGACCCCTCTCCATTGTCCTCTTCGACGTTGACCACTTCAAGGAATACAACGACACGCGGGGGCACGTGGCCGGGGACCAGGCCCTGCGGGCCCTGGCCCGGATCCTGGACGACGAGACCCGGGCCATGAACCTGGTGGCCCGCTATGGGGGGGACGAGTTTCTGGCCGTCCTTTCCGACACCGGCTCCGTGGGCGCCGAGCAACACGCCGGCCGAGTGCACGCCCGCATCGCCGCCGATCCCGATCTCCGGGCCGAGGGCCTGACCCTGAGCTCGGGCACGGCTACCTTTACGGATGAGATGGGGCGGGTGGAAGATCTCATCCGGGAGGCCGACCAGGACATGTACCGCTCCAAGGCCCAGACCCGGAACGCCAGCTGAACCCGAGCCCGGGAGTCGAGACGGATGGAGTCAGGATCAAGCCGGAACCGAAACCTGGCCCATCTGCTGGAGTTCGCCGTGGACGTGGCGCAGGTCGCCGGCCAGGCCACTCTCCACCATTTCGGCGGCCGGGTCGCCTACCAGAGCAAGGAAGACGGCACGCCGGTCACCCTGGCCGACGCAGCCGCCGAGAGAGTCCTCCGCTCCCGGATTCGGGAGCGGTTCCCCCAGGACGGAATTCTGGGCGAGGAGGAGGGGGAAGAGCCCGGGAGCTCGGGGTATCGCTGGATCCTGGATCCCATTGACGGGACCCGCTCCTTCATGCGGGGTGTGCCCCTCTACGCCGTCCTGGTGGCGCTGGAACGGGCCGGTGACCCCGTCCTGGGCGTGATCCATCTCCCAG
>SKVI01000213.1 GCA_007129525.1 Gemmatimonadota bacterium
CCAGGCCATCCAGGCCGCGGGCCACCGGCAACCGGTCCAGCACGCTCCGGCCGGGCCGGTACGTCACCCGCAGCTCCTGCAGCTTGATGAAGCTGGCGTCGTCGACGAAGAAGGAGCTGGGCCGCAGGCCGGAGGCCCCGTAAAGGGTCGAGAAGTAACCCAGGGGCTTCTGGAGATCCTCGGGAACGTCCCGCTGGTCCATGATCCCAGAATAGTCCTGGAAGGTGGCCCACTGCAGGGGCTGGTTGTAGACCGAGAACCCCTGAACCGAACGGAGCAGGCCGTAGAAGGTGAAGTCCCGCCAGGTGACCGTGTTCGCCCAGCTGATGCTGTAGTCGGGCGTGGTGTCCCCCAGGGGGCAGAAGGTGGTGGGTTCGCCGGTCGCCCGGTCGGTGCACTGGCCCTCGAAGGGCTCGCCCCAGAGGATCGTTTCGCCCCCGACGTCGAACGGAGCCGCGGTCCCCCACCAGTGTCGGGTCTCCCCGTCCTCGTCCACGTGGGTCTGCCAGCCGTTCCGCCAGTCGCCGGCGTCGCCTACCCAGACCATGAGGCCGTCATCGTTCACCTGGAACTGGTCGCAGTACTGCTGCGCCTCGGCGGGAAGGTGTCCGCAGTTCTCCGCGAACTGGAATCCGAAGAAGGTGCCCAACCGTTCGCCGCCCCGCACGAAGAAGACATTACCCAGACCCTGCCCGCTCACACCGTCCTGATAGGCGGGAACGTTGATCTCGGTGATGCGCTGCCGGGTTCGGTCGAACAGGAACCGGGTGTTCCACGAGACCGTGGGGGTCCGGACCACCTGGGCCCCCAGGGAGAACTCGATGGTATTGCTTTTCATCGCCCCGGCGTTCTGCCACTGGTTGCTGAACCCGGTGAAGGAGAGCTGGGGCACCAGGAGGAGGGCATCATCCACCTCCGTCCGGGCATAGGTCAGGTCTGCGAAGTAGCGCCCGGCCGTCAGGTCGATTCCCATCTCCTGTTCGGTGGCGACCTCGGGCTTCAGGTTCCGGTTCCCCAGAACCCCCGGGGTAATGGCGCCGGCGCTGACGTTGAAGGTTTCGTACTGGGCGGACCAGCGCGGGGTGTTCCCCGCCGTTCCGATGGAGTAGCGAAATCCCAGGTCATCGATCGCCCCAACGTCGAACCACTCCTCCTCGGAGATGATGTACTTCCCGGCCACCCGGTAGTACCAGGCCCGACGGGAGTCGCGTCCGAAGCGGGAGTTTCCGTCCTGGCGGACCAGGGCGTCCAGGATGTAGCGGTCCCGGAGATCGAAGATGGTGTTGAAGAAGATGCCCTCACGGCGTTCGGGCTCCACGAACGAGGAACCGCTCCTCCGGTCGCTGGGGGTGTTGCCGATTGTGAAAACCCCGTCGGCGATAAACTCGGAGCTGTTCACGGAGCGGAATGAATCGTCCTCCCGCTCGAACAGGTACCGGACGGAGGAGATGACGTTCAGGTCTCCGAACTGCCGATTGGCCTGGACGGTGGCCTCGGCGTTCATCCCTTCGATCCGCCGGTGGTTCAGAGTGATGGAGCTGGTGATCTCGGACGCGTTCAGGTTGAGCAAGCCCTTCGGGGTCCAACCGGAGAAGTTCCGGTCCATCCGGTCGAAGGAAACCTGCCCATCCACATCCACCCAGTCCAGCGGTGACCACCGGGCCGACACGCTGGCCAGGAACCGGGCCCGGTCCACCGTCGGTCGGGTCTGCCGGATCGTGTTCAGGGGGTTGGCGTTGTCGTTGTTGGGGTCCGGCTTCAGCACGAAGAAGTCCGGGAAGTTCGGATCCGGCGAGGCGATGTCCACGCCGGCGGGCATCCGGGTGAGCTGGAAGATGGGTCCGTCCCGCTCGTCGAAGGTGTTCATCATGTACGATGCCGACGCGCTCACGGTCAGGTCCTGGCGCATGGACTGGTCCACGTTGAGCCGGAAGCTGTTCCGCTCCTGGCCTCCGTGGTTGGGCATGACCCCGGCCTCATCAAGACGGCTGTAGCTGACCATGTAGTTCGTGCCGCCCGACCGTCCGGCGATGGAGACGTAGGAGTTCCAGGTGTCGCCGGGATCGAAGAAGCGGCTCACGTGGTCAAACGTCCCCCCGGGCCAGTCGTGGCTCTGGATCGTGTTCCACAGTCCCGCGGACTCTCCTTCCAGCCTCCGCTGTCCCGCGAGGGCCACGTTCGTGCACGCGATGAACTCGCACGCCGTACCCCCCTCCGAGAGGAACATGCCGTCGTCGGTCATGGCGTAATGGTGCGCCTGGGTCAGGTTGAACCGGCCGGGAAGGTCGTTCCGCCCAAAGTTGGTCCGTACCGTGTAGCGCACCTGGTCGTCGGCCACGTCCCGGCCCCTCCGGGTGGTGATCTGGATCACGCCGTTGGCGGCCCGGGACCCGTAGAGGGATGACGCGGCGGCACCCTTCACCACCTCGATGGATTCGATGTCCATCCCGTCCAGATCAAGGATCGAGGAAGACAGAATCACCCCGTCCACGATGTACAGGGGCTCCTGGGAGCGGCCGGCCGCGTCGATGCTGGTGGCGCCCCGAAGGAGAACCGACGGAGGTGCACCCGGGCGGCCCGAGCCCGCTACGATCTGAGCCCCGGCGATCTTCCCCGTGAGCATGGACGCGGGGTTGGCGCCCACCACCGGAAGGTTCGCGTCGGAGAGGCGATCCACGGTGAAGGGCAGCTTCCCTCGGCGCATCTCACCCACCACGCCGGTGACCACGATCTCTCCCATGTCCAGGACGGCCCGGGCGAGGGCTGCGTCCACGGTCACGGTTTCGCCGGCTCCTACGGATACCGTCCGGGTCACCGTCTGGAAGCCCAGAAAGCTGATGCGCACCTCCCGCTCTCCGGCGGGGATGTTTCGGATTGAGTAGGTTCCATCCCGGGCGGTGACGGATCCCCTCTGCGTTCCCACCACGGACACCTGGGCGCCCAGGACCGGTTCTCCGGTCTCGGCGTCGGTGACCGTTCCGCTGATGGTGCCCGCCTGCTGAGCCGCCACCTCGGCGGCCGGGACGGCGAGCACAAGGAGCCCGAGTGCCAGGGCCCCGATCAAACGCCAAATCTTCATCTTTCCTGCCTCCTGTCAAAGTGACATTTTCCGAGGTCGATCCTGCTCGAGGGGAGGGTGGCGCGGAACAGGAGGACTCGGATCACCCGGTCCTCCTCCTTCAGCCGTACCTGCGCGGCGGTTCGTTGCTCACAGCCCCCTCTCCACACCCCGACGGCCGGGGCATGGGATTCCTTCTTCCGGATGCACCTCCTTGGGCAGGTTGTGGATGCCATGTCCCGCTTGCGAATCGCAGAGCGCCCAGACACCCGGGGAGGAGGACCGCCCCTGGTGGGGACAGGTGCCCGTTCTCTGGACCCTATACGTTCCGG
>SKVI01000301.1 GCA_007129525.1 Gemmatimonadota bacterium
ATTCGTTCACGATGCCTGCGATGTGATGGGCCGAGCCGTTGGGGTTCGCCTTGGCGCTGAGTTCACCGGCCGGGGTGGCGTACCGGAAGACGATCCGGTCCGTCCCCTCCAGCTCCGCCAGCACCTCGGGCTCGGCGTGGTAGTTGCCCTCGCCGTGGGCGATGGGGACCCGGAGGATCTGCCCCTTCCGGTATCGGCCGGTGAAGGGCGTCCGGGTGGTTTCGACGCGCATGTGCACCTCATGGCTCCGGAAGCGGAGAGAGTCGTTGCGCAGGAGAGCGCCGGGCAGGAGCCCCACCTCGCATAGCACCTGAAAGCCGTTGCAGATCCCCACCACGAGCCCGCCCTCCCGGGCGAAGGCCACGACCGCGTCCATGATGGGCGAGAAGCGGGCGATGGCGCCGGCCCTGAGGTAGTCCCCGTAGGAGAACCCACCCGGAAGGACGACGGCCTGCACCTCTCCCAGCTCCCGGTCGCGGTGCCAGCGAAAGTGCGGCTCCACCCCGTCCAGGAGCTTCAGGGCCCGGTAGCAGTCGTGGTCGCAGTTGGAGCCCGGGAAGGTGACGACGGCAACCTTCATGACGAAGGGCTCCCGGCCTCTTCGGAGGGGGCCTCGGCCAGCGCCAGCTCGAAGTCCTCGGTGACGGGGTTGGCCAGCAACTTCCGGCACATCTCCCGGGCCCGGGCCTCCGCCTCGTCCCGGCTCGCGGCCTCCAGCTCCAGGTCGATGAGCTTCCCCACCTGGACGCCGGCGACGCCTTCGTAGCCCAGCGAGTCCAGCGCATGATGAATGGCCTTGCCCTCGGGATCCAGAAGACCGGGGCGAGGCTTCACCCGCACCTCAACATGAAAACGCTTCAACGTTCGTCCTCCGAAGTTTGGTGTGCCGTGTCGTCGGCGTCTCGCCGGCCAGGGGCGATCTCGCCGTAGTCCAGCGATCTTACCTCCGCGCCGCCCTCGTCCTCCGGGAGCTCGTCTCGAAGCGGATCCCGTTCAGGGAGCCGTTCCCGGAGTCCCATGCCCACGGCCCGTCCCACCCCCAGGAGCGTGTAGAGGCTCAGGAAGGGGAACAGGAAGTATTCCGGCACGGTGATGGCGGCCACCGCGCACCCCATGAGCGCCAGACTCCCCACCGCCGCCCCGGTGCTCCGGAACGAGATCCGGGGAACCAGAGGGTAGGGAACATGGCTCAGCATGAGAAGGGCCAGGAAGATCAGGATGATCCCCATGGTCTGGGTCGAAGGCAACCCCCCGGTGAGGGCCTCCACCTGCGGGGCGGTGAAGAAGGGGTACATGGTGGCCACGATCATCCCCGCCGTTGGCGACGGAAGTCCGTGGAAGTGGCTCTTGGCCTCGCCGCCCTGCTCCACGTTGAAGCGCGCCAGTCGCACCACCACCGCCGTCACGTAGATGAAGGCCACCACCCAGCTCCAGGCGTCGTCGGCAAAGAAGAGGTGGTAGCTCAGGACCGCCGGGGCCACGCCGAACGAGATGGCGTCCACCAGGGAATCCAGCTCGGCGCCGAAGCGGGAGCCGGTGGCGGTGAAGCGGGCGATCCGACCGTCCAGCATGTCCAGGACGGCGGCAAAGACGATGAACCAGGCCGCCCACTGGAAGTCGCCCCGGCTGGCGGCCACCATGGCGTAGACCCCGAAGAAGAGGTTCCCCAGGGTGAAGGCCGAGGGGATGATGATGATTCCCTTCTGGAGACCGGCCCGGCGCCGTCGGTCGTCGGTGTCCGTCATCTGGGGTCCCCATCCGGCGGATCGAAGGCCTCGAAGGTGGGCGGCTGGAACCGATCCAGCTCGACTCCGGTCATGCGCCGAAAGAGCTCCAGGTACCTGTGGGTGGTGGCCTCCACCACAGATGGCGGGAGGGGAGGCGGGGGAGGGCTCCGGTCCCATTCCGGGATTCCGGCCAGGTGGTCCCGGACGGGCTGCTTGTCCAGGGAGGGCGGTGACGATCCGGGTCGGTAGTCGTCCCGGGGCCAGTACCGGGACGAGTCCGGGGTCAGAACCTCGTCGATGAGGAGGAGTTCACCGGTCGAATCCACCCCGAATTCGAACTTGGTGTCGGCCAGAATCACGTCCCGGGCGGCGGCTTCGGCGGCGCCCATCCGGTAGAGGGCCAGGGAGAGGTCCCGGATCTCCTCCGCCCGCTCCCGACCCAGGCGGTCTACCACTCCCTGGAAGGGAATGTTCTCGTCGTGTCCCTCTACTGCTTTCGTGGCAGGGCTGAAGATGGGCTCCTCCAGGCGTTGGCTCTGGACGAGACCCGAAGGGAGGGGTTGGCCGGCCAGGGTGCCCCGCTGCCGGTACTCCTGCCACGCCGACCCCGCCAGGTATCCCCGGACCACACACTCCACCGGAAGGGGGTCCGTCCGCCGGACCAGGATGGCCCGACGGACCCACGTGTCGCGGCTGGCGGCCAGCTCCGGGATGGTCTCCACGATCTCTTCGGGGTCCACCGTCATTGCGTGGTGGGCCACCGGTGGCGCGCCTTCGGTTGCCAGCCGGGAGAGCCACCAGGCGGTAATGAGGGTGAGGACCTCGCCCTTTCTGGGGATGGGTTCGGCCATGACCACATCGAAGGCCGAGATCCGGTCCGAGGCCACCATGAGGAGCCGGTCGTCGCCGGCGTCGTACATCTCCCTCACCTTCCCCCTGTGGACCAGGGGGAGGGGGAGTCGGGACGCGAGAAGGGGAGGAGAGGCAGCCATCTCAGACCCGGACGTCCGGGGGGGCGGCCAGCTCGTCGGCTTCGTCGGCGAGGCGCTCCAGGAGGGGCTCCACGTGCTCTGCCAGGAACCGGGAGACCTGCTGGGGCGCGCGGCCCACGAAGCGGGACGGGTCCATGAGGGAGGCCAGCTCGTCCCGGGAAAGGCCGAAGGCGTCGTCGTCGGCCACCCGCTCTGCCAGGTCGCCGGGCTCGCCCTCCTTCATCCGGGCCGCCGCCGCCAGCGAGTGCCGGCGGATTCGTTCGTGGAGCTCCTGGCGGTCTCCACCCGCCTGGCTGGCGTGCATGAGGACCGTCTCCATGGCCATGAAGGGGAGGTGCTCCTCCAGGTTGCTCCGGACCACTGCCGGGTGGACCTGGAGTCCCAGGGCCACGTTCTCGGCCAGGACCAGGGCGCCGTCCAGCGTCAGGAAGGCATCGGGAATGGAGAGGCGGCGATTGGCCGAGTCGTCCAGTGTTCGTTCGAGCCACTGGGTGGCGGCGGTGTGCGCTGGGTCCTGGCTCAGGGTGATGACGTGGCGCGCCAGGGCGCAGATCCGCTCGGCCCGCATGGGGTTGCGCTTGTAGGGCATGGCCGAAGAGCCGATCTGCTCCTCCTCGAAGGGCTCCTCCACCTCCCGCAGGTGGGCCAGGAGCCGGAGATCGTTG
>SKVI01000281.1 GCA_007129525.1 Gemmatimonadota bacterium
CCCAGTCCCTTCGCGGCCTGGATCTCCGTGATCGCCGCTGTCAGCGTCGTCTTTCCGTGATCCACGTGCCCGATGGTTCCCACGTTCACATGCGGCTTCGTCCGCTCGAATTTCGCCTTGGCCATCGTCCGTCTCTTCTCCGTTCAGGATGATCCTGTGTCAGGTGGCCCGCGCCTGGTGGGCGGGGCATCGTTTCGTCGTGCTGTGTCGTTCTGCTGTCGCTTCGTTCAGCCCTTCCCGGCCCGAAAGCGGGGAGGAGCGCCGTGTCTGGCCCGTCAGTCGTTCGTCTGGCCCGTCAACCGCCGCCGTTGGTGCTGGAGATCTCGTCGGCCACGCTCTTGGGCACCTCATCGTAGTGGGCGAACTGCATGGTGTAGACCGCCCGACCCTGGCTCATGGAGCGCAGGGTGGTGGAGTAGCCGAACATCTCACCCAGGGGCACGTAGGCCGAGATGACCCGCGCACCGGCTCGGTCCGCCATGCCCTCCACCTTGCCTCGGCGGGATGACAGGTCGCCGATGATGTCGCCCATGTAGTCGGAGGGGGTCACCACCTCCACGTCCATGATGGGCTCCAGCAGCACGGGCCTGGCCCGCTGCACGGCCGTCTTCAGCGCCATGGAGCCGGCCACCTTGAAGGCCATCTCGTTGGAGTCCACGTCGTGGTACGAACCGTCGATGAGCTCGACGCTCAGGTCGATGATGGGGTACCCGGCGATGACACCCGTGGTCATGGCCTCCTTGATTCCCTGTTCCACCGACGAAATGTACTCCCGGGGGATGGAGCCACCGACGATCTTGTTCTCGAAGACGAAGCCGGATCCGGGCTCGCCCGGGGTGAGGTTGATCACCACGTGCCCGTACTGCCCCCGGCCACCCGTCTGGCGGATGAACTTCCCCTCCACCTTCTCCACCGGGTTCCGCACCGTCTCCCGGTACGCCACCTGGGGCCGGCCTACGTTGGCTTCCACCCCGAACTCCCGGCGCAGCCGGTCCACGATGATCTCCAGGTGCAGCTCGCCCATTCCCTGAATGATGGTCTGGGACGTCTCGGGGTCGTTGTAGACCCGGAAGGTGGGATCCTCCTCGGCCAGCTTCTGGAGCCCGCCGGAGAGCTTGTCCTGATCCACCTTCGTCTTCGGCTCGATGGCCACCGAGATCACCGGCTCGGGAAAGCTCATGGCTTCCAGCACGATGGGGTGATCCGGATCGCAGAGGGTGTCCCCGGTCCGGACGTCCTTCAGCCCGATGGCCGCCGCGATGTCGCCGGCGTAGACCTCGTCCCGCTCCTCCCGCTTGTTGGCGTGCATCTGGAGGATCCGACCCACCCGCTCCCGCTTGTCCTGGGTCGCGTTGTACACGTACGAACCACTGGGAAGCGAACCGGAGTAGACCCGGAAGAAGGTGAGCTTACCGACGTAGGGGTCGGTGGCGATCTTGAAGGCCAGGGCCGCGAAGGGCTGGTCGTCGTCGGCGTCGCGCTTCAGGATCTCCGGATCCTCCTCGTCTTCGGTGCCCTGGGGCTGGCCCTCGATGCTCTCCACGTCCAGGGGTGAGGGGAGGTAGTCGATGACCCCGTCCAGGAGCAGCTGCACGCCCTTGTTCTTGAAGGCTGAGCCACAGAAGACGGGAAAGACCTCGCCGGCCAGGGTGGCCTGCCTGATGGCGCGGCGCACCTCCTCGTCGGTGAGCTCCTCACCCTCCAGGTACTTCTCCATGAGCTCGTCGTCGTGGGCCACGGCCTCTTCGACAATGGCCTCCCGGAGCTCGGCACACCGGTCCGCCAGCTCGGCGGGGATATCTTCCTCGCGCCACTCCGAACCCAACTCGTCCTCGTAGAGGATGGCCCGCTGGCTCACCAGGTCGATGATGCCCTCGAAGTCGTCGCCGGCCCCGATGGGATACTGCACGGGGTGGGCGTTGGCCTTGAGGCGATCATGCATCATCTCCACCACGTTCTCGAAGTCGGCGCCCACGCGATCCATCTTGTTGACGAAGGCGATCCGGGGCACGCCGTACCGATCGGCCTGCCGCCACACCGTCTCCGACTGGGGCTCCACGCCGGCTACCGCGCAGAAGACCGCCACCGAACCGTCCAGCACCCGCAGCGAGCGCTCCACCTCGACGGTGAAGTCCACGTGGCCGGGGGTGTCGATGATGTTGATCCGGTACTCGATATCGAACCGCTTCCAGAACGCGGTGGTGGCCGCCGAGGTGATGGTGATGCCCCGCTCCTGCTCCTGCTCCATCCAGTCCATGGTGGCAGCGCCATCGTGCACCTCGCCCATCCGGTGCAGCCTCCCTGTGTAGAAGAGGATGCGCTCGGTGGTCGTGGTCTTTCCGGCATCAATGTGCGCCATGATGCCGATGTTTCGGAGCTTGTCCAGCGAAGTCTGCCTGGGCATCGATCTATCCCTGCGTTGCCGATTGTTTCAATTCCACTGCACACAAACGCGCAGAGGCGTGGAAGCATGAATGCGCGGGATCCAACCCGCCTGTGGCCTGTCTCACCGGCCACCGGCCGTCCCCCGCACTCCCGAGCCGGGACCCTGGGTCCCGATCTCTCCGCTTCGGCGCCCTGCGCGCCTGTTCGGTGTTGTGGCGTGGACTACCAGCGATAGTGAGCGAACGCTTTGTTCGCTTCAGCCATGCGGTGCGTATCTTCCTTCTTCTTTACGGTTGATCCTTCGTTGCGGGCCGCGGACATCAGCTCGTTGGCGAGCCGCTCCGCCATGCTCCGCTCGCTTCTGCGTCGCGAGAAGTCGATGAGCCATTTCACGGCCACGGCGGTGCGACGCTCGGGCCGCACCTCAACCGGGACCTGATAGGTCGCTCCCCCCACCCGACGACTCTTTACCTCCAGGGACGGCTTTGCGTTCTGCACGGCCTGGTTGAAGATCTGCAGACCGGGTTCGCCGGTCTTCTCTTCAATGATGTCCATCGCCTCGTAGAAGATGGTTTCGGCGGTGGACTTCTTTCCGCCGTACATCAACTTGTTGATGAACTTCAGCGCGGTGGGAGACTCATATCGCGCGTCTCCTCCCGCTACGTGCTGCATGGCCTTGGTGCGACGGCTCATAACTCTTCTCCAGTCCTCTCTTCCGGGATGCCTTAGTCCTTGGGCTTCTTGGCGCCGTACTTGGAACGCCCCTGCCGGCGGTCGGAAACGCCCGACGCGTCCAGCGTGCCCCGGATTGTGTGATAGCGGACTCCGGGAAGATCCTTCACCCTGCCGCCCCGGATGAGGACGATGGAGTGCTCCTGGAGGTTGTGTCCCTCTCCAGGAATGTAGGACGTGACCTCATACCCGTTCGTCAGCCGCACACGCGCAACCTTCCGAAGCGCCGAGTTCGGCTTCTTCGGAGTGGTGGTGTACACCCG
>SKVI01000333.1 GCA_007129525.1 Gemmatimonadota bacterium
ACATCCTCTTCATTGCGGCCGGGGCCTTCCACGTGGCCAAGCCCTCGGACCTGATCCCCGAGCTGCAGGGCCGCTTCCCCATCCGGGTCGAGCTGAAGTCCCTGGACGAAGCCGACTTCGTCCGGATCCTGAAGGAGCCCCGAAACGCCCTTCCCCACCAGTACCGGGCGCTGGTGGAGACGGAAGGCGCCACGCTGGAGTTCACCGACGAGGGAGTGGAAGAGATCGCCCGGATCGCCGCCCGCCTGAACAACCGCATGGAGAACATCGGAGCCCGGCGGCTCCAGACGGTCATGACCACCCTGCTGGAGAGCGTGCTCTTCGACCTCCCGGACCAGGCAGAGAAGACGGTCCGCATCGACGTGGACTACGTGGGCCGGCACCTCTCCACCATCGTGGAGGACGAGGACCTGCGCCGGTACATTCTCTGATCGGACAGCCCCCGCACTCACCTCTCCACCGGGACCCGGCCCAGGTGCCGCCGGACGTCCCCCTCTTCCGACAAGGAGCATGCCGTGAACGCCGACGCGGATCCCCGACACTTCCGCTCGTTGAACGACCTCTCCCGGGACCAGCTCCTGGCGATCCTGGCCCGGGGCGAGGAGATGGCCGCAGACCGCGCCCACGAGACCGACGGCGCGGAGCCCGGTCCCCTGGCAGGACGCACCGTGGCCCTCATCTTCGAGAAGAGCTCCACCCGCACCCGGGTCTCCTTCGAGGTGGGGATCCACCAGCTCGGGGGCATGGGGCTCTTTCTCTCGAGTCGCGACACGCAGATGGGACGAGGCGAGCCCGTCGCCGACACCGCCCGGGTCCTCTCGGGCTACGTGGACGGGATCATGATCCGGACCTTCGGCCAGGAGACGGTGGAGGAGCTGGCCCGCCACGCCACCGTCCCGGTGATCAACGGGCTCACCGATCGCTTCCACCCGTGCCAGCTACTGGCCGATCTCCTGACAATTCGGCAGATTCTCGGAGCGGAGCGGCTGGAGACCATGACGGTGGCCTGGCTCGGTGACGGCAACAACATGGCCCACTCGTGGCTGAACGCCGCCGCCCTCCTGGGGTTCGAGTTGAGGCTGGCGGTCCCCGAGGGCTATGATCCGGACCCGGAGATCGTGGCGGAGGCGGAGGCCTGCGCCAGTGTGGTCCTGACCCGCGATCCGGAGGAAGCGGTCCGGGGAGCCCACGTGGTGAGCACCGACGTGTGGGCGTCCATGGGCCAGGAAGAGGAGGCGGAGGCGCGGAAGGCGGCCTTCCAGCCCTTCCAGGTGAACGCCCGCCTCATGGAGCTGGCGGACCCGGAGGCCGTCTTCCTCCACTGTCTACCGGCGCACCGGGGCGAGGAGGTGACGGCGGAGGTCATCGACGGGCCCCGCTCGGCGGTGTTCCAGGAGGCGGAGAATCGCCTGCACGCACAGAAGGCCCTGCTCCTCCACCTCTTCCGGTGAACGAACATGAACGACACGAACTTCAACTCCACGGCGGCGTCATGACCGATACACAGCGCAGCACACCCCTCCTGGGCGAACACCAGGTATTGAAGGCAAAGATGGTCCCGTACGCGGGATACGAGATGCCCATCCAGTATCCCACCGGAATCCAGGCCGAGCACCAGGCCGTGCGCGAGGCCGCGGGCCTCTTCGACGTCTCCCACATGGGAGAGGTCTACGTGGACGGCGCCGACGCCCTGAAGCTGGTCCAGACCGTGACGGTGAACGACGCGTCCAAGCTGGAGCTGGGTCAGGCGCAGTACTCCGCCATGTGCGCCGAAGACGGCACGGTGGTGGACGACCTCCTGGTCTACCGTGTGGGTGAGTCCCGGTACCTCCTGGTGGTGAACGCCTCCAACCGCGATGAGGACGTGGCCTGGATCCGGCGCCACGGAAAGGGGATGAAGGTGAAGATCCACGACCGATCCGACGAAACCGGGCTGGTGGCGCTTCAGGGTCCCCTGGCTCAGCAGATCCTGGAGCCCCTCACCGACGTGGAGCTGGACGAGGTGGGTTTCTACCGTTTTGCCTTCGGTCGGGTCATGGGGGTGGAGTCACTGGTGGCCCGGACCGGATACACCGGAGAGGACGGCTTCGAGGTCTACCATCCGGCGGGCCGGTCGGTGGACGTCTGGCGAGGCATCCTGGAGGAGGGGAAGGACCAGGGGCTCATCCCCGCCGGGCTGGGTGCCCGGGACAGCCTCCGCCTGGAGGTGGGCTACCCCCTGTACGGCAACGACCTGGGACGGGAGCACACCGCCCTGGAGTCGGCCCTGGGGTGGGTGGTCAAGCTGGACAAGAAGCAGGGTTTCGTGGGAAGGAAGGCGCTGGCGAAGCAGAAGGAGGAGGGGGTCCCGCGCCGGCTCACGGGGATCCGCCTCACCGAGCGGGGCTTCCCCCGTCCCGGCTACCCGGTGGTGGTGGACGGCGAGGAAGTGGGCACCGTGACGTCGGGAACCCTGAGCCCCACCCTGGGGGAGGGCATCGGCCTGGCCCGGCTCCCGGCCGAGCTGGCCACGCCGGACACCGAGGTCGCGGTTCGAATTCGCAACCGTGATGTGCCGGGCGTGGTCCAGCGCCCGCCGTTCTACAAGGACGGATCGCTTCGCCGCTGAGGGGGGAAGGCCGCTCATGAGCTACGATGCCACGTCGCGGGTCTCCCGCGAGGGGGACGAGGACGACTCCGCCCCGGCGCCCGCCCTCCGGGTGGGCATCCTCACGGTGAGCGACCGGGTCTCCCGGGGCGAAGCGGAGGACCGGAGCGGGAAGCGCATCCGGACCTGGTGCCGGGAGCGGGGCTACGAGGCCGCGTTGGAGGTGGTGGTCCCCGACGGGAGCGCGGCCATCGTCCCGGTCCTCCTGGACTGGGCTGACGGAGGTCGGGTGGACCTGATCCTCACCACCGGGGGGACCGGCTTCACCCCCCGCGACCGGACTCCCGAAGCCACCGACGCCGTGCTGGATCGGACGGCGCCGGGGCTGGCCGAGGCCCTTCGTCGGTTCGGCGAGCGGGCCACTCCCTTCGCCGTCCTCTCCCGGGGTCGGGCCGGACTCAGGGGCGATTGCCTCATCATCAACCTCCCGGGGAGCCCTTCGGGGGTGGCCGACGGTCTGGAGGTGCTGGAGCCCCTCCTGGAGCACGGCTCGCTTCTGGCCCGGGGACGACACCATCCGCACCAGACCAGCGCCGACGGGCCGAGGGACGACTCCGTGGAGGGTGACTCCGTGGACGATGACGCCGTGGAAGAGGGCGCCCCCGAAGGAGGATCGGAGTGACCGTTCTCATCTCCACCCACCGGATCGAGCTGGCGGGTCGGCTCCGCGAGGCCCTGGAGGAGGAGGGCTACGCGGTGGACCTGGTTCCCGC
>SKVI01000264.1 GCA_007129525.1 Gemmatimonadota bacterium
CCCTGCCAACCCAGCCAGCTCTGCGTCAGCGGCCCGCGGGTTCCCTCGGCCAGGACGGTGACCTGGGCCGTGAGGTCCATGGGGGGCGTATAGCCGCCCCCGGGGTTGCCCTCCCGATCCAGCCCCGCCGGCGTGGTTCGCACGCCCACCACCCGCTTCTCCTCCACCAGGAGCGAGTCCACCGGAAACCCCGGAAAGACGTTGACCCCCAGCTCCTCGGCCCGCTCTCCCATCCAGCGCACCACCTCGCAGATGGAGGCCACGCGGTTGCCGTGGTTCTTCATGGTGGGCGGGGTGGGAAGGCGGAGGGCCGAAGATTCGCGCATGAGGTAGACCGCCTCCTTCTCCACCGGTCCCTGGAAGGGGAAGTCTTCGTCTTTCAGGTCGGGGAAGAGCTCCCGGAAGGGATCGGGGTTCAGCACCGCGCCGGAGAGGCAGTGCTCTCCCAGCTCCGCGGACTTCTCCAGCACCCCGATCTCGAGTTCGCCCAACTCCCCGCCATCCTGGCCCTCGGCGCGGACCAGCCGGGCCAGCTCGATGGCTCCGGCCAGCCCGGCAGGCCCCCCGCCCACGAAGAGCACGTCCATGGGGACCGCCTCGTCGTCGGGACTTTCCTCCACCAGGAAGCGGTCCCTCGGGAGCCGGGGCTGCGCCCGATCGGGATGAATCACACCGTCGAGGGGGGTGGGGTCGGCCATTCCGTCGTTCTCCATGAGGGTGGGTCGGGGAAATCGAGAGTGGGTCAGGGGTTTGCATGGGAGATCCACCAGTGGGAGCCCCGGCGGCGGGGCCCCGGCGGCGAACGCCGTTGAACGTTAGCAAATCCCGGGAGGTGCGTCACCCCACACCTCCTGGGCCCAATTCCAGTACCATACGCACTTCCGGAGGCAGATGCATGGCAGCTCAGCGTCCCAGCACCCTCGGCGCCCTGAAGGAATCGGGCTACCAGCCCAGGTCGGTAAAGGACGAGCTGCGGAGCAACCTGATCCGAAAGCTCGAGAACGACGAGGAACTCTTTCCGGGGATCCTGGGCTACGACGAGACCGTGACGCCCCGCCTGGTGAACGCCATCCTGGCCCGTCAGGACTTCGTCCTGCTGGGGCTTCGGGGGCAGGCCAAAAGCCGGATCCTGCGCCAACTCGTTCGCTTCCTGGACCCGGAGATCCCGGTGCTCGAGGGTTCGGAGGTGAACGACGACCCCCTGCGGCCCATCTCCCGGGAAGGGCGACTCCTGGTGGAGGAGGCCGGCGACGAGGCGCCTGTCACCTGGCTGCCCCGGGAGGCACGCTACGTGGAGAAGCTGGCCACCCCCGACGTCACGGTGGCCGACATCCTCGGCGACGTGGATCCCATCAAAGCGGCCCGGGGCGGTCACCTTCTCTCCGACGAGCTCACCATACACTACGGTCTCCTGCCCCGGGCCAACCGCGGGATCTTCGCCATCAACGAGCTTCCCGATCTTTCGGGAAAGATCCAGGTGGGTCTGTTCAACATCCTCCAGGAGGGGGATGTCCAGATCAAGGGGTATCCCATTCGCTTTCCCCTGGACATGCTCCTGGTCTTTACCGCCAACCCGGAGGACTACACCGCCCGGGGCAAGATCATCACCCCCCTCAAGGACCGGATCGGAGCCGAGATCCGGACCCACTACCCGGAACGGGTGGAGATCGGCATGGAGGTCACCCGGCAAGAAGCCTGGGTGGACCGGGACGGGCTGCCGGTGGAGATCCCTGACTTCGTGGCCGAGGTCATCGAGCGTGTGGCCTTCCTGGCCCGCGAGGACAAGCGGGTGGACCAGCGCTCCGGCGTGAGCCAGCGGATGCCCATCACGCTCCTGGAAGCGGCGGTCTCCAACGCCGAGCGGCGGGCCATCCGCCTGGGTGAGGAGGCGGCGGTCCCCCGGGTGGGCGACACGTTCGCTGCTCTTCCCGCCATCACGGGCAAGCTGGAGCTGGAGTACGAAGGGGAGCTGCAGGGGGCAGACGCCATTGCCCGGGAGCTCATCGCCGGCGCCGGGCGGGCCGTCTTTCACGAGCGGGCCGGGGGGGCCGACGTGGAGGAAATCGTGTCGTACTTCGAGAGCGGAGGCGCCCTGCAGGTGTCGGCCGACGCCGGCGCCCGGGCCTGCGTCATGGGCTTCGAGCAGGTCCCGGGGCTGCTGGAGCTGGTGGACGGGACGGGCCTGGCTCCCGCCGAGGCCTCAGACGGGGTCCGGGCCGCAGCCTGCGAGCTGGTGCTGGAGGCTCTGGTGGCCGAGCGCCGGCTCTCCCGCTCGGAAGGTGGGCACTACGGACCGGGCCGCCCGGAGCGGGGACCCGGTAGCGGGCATCATCCCTCGTCCGGCTCCCTGTAGACCATAACCGGGATCTCGCTTCCCCGCACCACCTTGTCGGCGACGCTGCCCAGGAGGAGTCGGCCCACGCCGCCGCGGCCGGCCGTGCTCATGGCAATGAGATCGGCCTCTTGCTCCCTGGCTACCTTGAGGATTGCCGCCCCAGGCTGGTTGGTGACGGGGACCGCCGCCTTGAAGGTGCGAGCCTCCCCACCGATGGTGGAGGCCATCTCCTCCAGGTACTCACGGGTGGCCTCCTTGATTTCCTGCTGATCATGCTCCTCCCGCACCGAATGCGGGAGGTAGGGATAGCCACCGGCACTCAGGGGCGGCACCGCCTGTAGGAGGGTGACCTCCGCGCTCTCACCCAGAAGGGGGATCACTCGGGGCAGGATGCTCTCCGACTCATCGGAGCCGTCCAGGGGCACCACCACATTCTTGAACGCCGCCGGCGCCTGGGAGAAGGGCGGGGGTTCGGCCGGAGGCTCTGACTCGCCGTCGGTGGGTGGCCGGAGCAGGAGGACTGGACACGGGCTCCGCCGGATGACCCCGTCCGCGGTGCTCCCCAGCCAGGCCCGCTCCACCGCACCCCGTCCGTGTGTGGTCATCACGACGAAGTCGGTGTCTCCCTCGAAGATGCGGTGCACCAGCGTCTGAGCGATGTTACCGGCCGACAGCACGCTCAGCTCCACCTCGCCGGCGAAGCCCGCGGCACGAATCCGCTCCTCCACCCCCTCCAGATACTCCCGGGCCATGGCCTGGCCCCGCTCCCGGGCGTCATCACCCTTCACGCTCCGGGCCTGGCCACGCCCCGATGCGGCGCTGGCCACCGTAGCCAGTTCGATGGAGGCCCCCCACCTGGACGCCAGCGCCAGGGCCTGGGGAATCGCACGCTCGGCAAAGACCGAGCCGCCCAGTGGAATCATGATCCTCTCAAACACAGCCGCCTCCAGATCAGAATGGAAAAGATGCTGCCCGTGTCGTCCGCTCCGGGCTCGTGGTCACGCGTCGTCGGGAGCC
>SKVI01000309.1 GCA_007129525.1 Gemmatimonadota bacterium
AGATTCGCCGAATCCGGGAGGCCTCGGGGCTTGTGGAGGGACATCGGGCCGTGATCCTGGCGGCGCTGGCCATGACGGACCGGTACTTCCGGGCCCGCGAGGAGTTGGAACAGGTGCGACGGGAGGTGAGCTCCCGCTCTACCAACCTGGCCCGACGCATCGAAGAGGAGCTGGACGCGACGGAAACCGTAGAGGCGCAGGGGGAGCTCGACGTCAAGAGTTGAGGCCCGGCCCGGTCCTGTCCGGCCCCGTCGTACTGAGGTGCCGTCGGGGGTGGTCCTGCCGGCCGTCCCTTGCGGCCTTCCGCGCCGGATTCCTATTCTCAACTGTTGAATCGTGGGATGCCCGGCCCCTGTGGGGGCCCACGGGGCGTCCCCTGAACTTGCCTACCCGCGGGGGGGCCAACCCTCCGCTTCTGGAGTCTATACATGGAATCCCCGGAGGCCATTGTCCTGGCGGCGGCCGCGGTGGCCCTGCTCGGAGGTCTCGTCCTGGGGCTGTTTCTGGGTCGAAGGCGGGAGCGAGCCCGCCAGGCGGCCGAGAAGGCCGAAGCCCGGGACGAGGCCACTCGAATCGTAGACCGTGCCAGAGAAGAAGCCCGGAGCCTCCAGAAGGAAGGAGAGCTCAAGGGGCGGGAGGAAGTGTTCCGTCTCCGCGAGGAATGGGAGGAGGAAGAGAAGCGGCGCAGGGCCGAGCTGCAGGAGCTGGAGCGGAGGGTGTCGGAGCGTTCCGACTCCCTGGACCGCAAGTTCGACCGCCTGAACGAGCGCGATCAGGCGCAGGAGGAGCGGGCCAACGAGTTGCGGGAACGGGAAGACCTCCTGGATGCCCGGAGCCGGGAGGTGGACCGGGCGGAGCGCAAAGCCCAGGAACGCCTGGAGGAGTTGGCGGGCCTGTCGGCCGAAGAAGCCCGGGACCAGCTGGTCGAGGCGATGGAGGAGGAGGCCCGGGCCGAGGCGTCCCAGCGGATTCGAGACATCAGGGAAGAGACTGAACGGGAGGCGAACCGCGAGGCAAAGGAAATCATTGCGCTGGCGATTCAGCGGATGGCCGCCGAGGAGTCGGCCCAGACCACCGTCTCGGTGGTCCAGCTCCCGTCGGACGACATGAAGGGACGGATCATCGGTCGAGAGGGACGGAACATCCGAGCCTTCGAGCAGCTCACCGGGATCGATGTCATCATCGACGACACCCCGGAAGCGGTGGTCCTTTCCGGGTTCGATCCGATTCGCCGCGAGGTGGCCCGGATCGCCATGGAGAAGCTCATCGAGGACGGCCGGATTCACCCCGGGCGCATCGAGGAGATGGTGGAGAAGAGCCGCGAGGAGGTGGAGGAGGGAATGCAGGAGGCGGCGCGGCAGACGCTCTACGACCTGGGTCTCCACGACGTGCACGCCGAGGTGGCACGGGTCCTGGGCCGCCTCAAGTACCGGACCTCATACGGGCAGAACCAGCTCCAGCACTCCAGGGAGGTGGCGCGCCTGGCGGGGCAGATGGCCCAGGAGATGGGGCTGGACGTGCAGCTGGCCCGCCGAGCCGGCCTCCTCCACGACGTGGGCAAGGGAATGACCCACGAGCACGAGGGAACCCATGTGGAGCTGGGCTACGAGCTATGCAGTCGCCACGGCGAGCCCGACGTGGTGTTGAACTCCATCCGAGCCCACCACGACGAGGAACCCCACCGCTACCCAGAGTCCTTCCTCGTGACCGCCGCCGACGCCATCTCCGGCGCCCGCCCCGGGGCCCGGCGGGAGATGTTCGAAACCTACGTGAAGCGGTTGGAGCGGCTGGAATCCATCGCCACCGACTTCGAGGGTGTGGAGCGCTGCTTCGCCGTCCAGGCGGGTCGCGAGGTGCGGGTCATGGTGGAGCCGGATTCGGTGGACGACCAGGAGATGGCCCGGCTCTCCGAGAAGGTGGCTCGCCGCTTCGAGGAGGAGTTGCAGTACCCCGGTCAGATCAAGGTGGTGGTGATCCGGGAGACCCGGGCGGTGGATTTCGCCAGGTAGGGAGGTGCGTCGGAGCGGCTGCAGTCGCTCCCAACAAACATTGATTCAGCGATCAGGAGAGTCCATGGCGGCGGAGATCATCTCCGGCACGAAGATGGCCCGGGAGATCCGGGGAGAGGTGGCCCGGGCGATTGAGGAGATGACGGCAGCGGGAGAGCAGATCCCGGGCCTGGCCACGGTACTGGTGGGAGAGGATCCGGCGAGCCAGTCCTATGTCCGGATGAAGAATCGGGCTGCCCGTGAGGTGGGCATTCGCTCCCGTCAGATCGACCTTCCGGACGACATTCCCGAGGAGGAGCTCCTGGGATGGATCGAGGGGCTGAACGCCGATCCGGAGATCCATGGCATCCTGGTGCAGCTTCCCCTGCCGGACCACATCGGCAGGGGCGCGGTCCTGGAGGCGGTTCACCCGGGCAAGGACGTGGACGGCTTCCATCCGGTGAATGTGGGCCGGATGGCCGTCAGCGACCCGGCGGCACTCGTGCCCTGCACGCCGCAAGGCGTCGTGGAGCTGCTGGTCAGGAGCGGGATCGAGACCCGGGGTCAGAACGCCGTGGTGGTGGGCCGGTCCAATATCGTGGGGCGTCCCATGGGACAGCTCCTGCTGGCCGAGAACCCCCGGGGCGGCGACGCCACCGTGACCGTGGCGCACCTGTTCACCCGGGACCTGGCCGAGCACACCCGGCTGGCGGACATCCTGGTGGTAGCGGCGGGCCACCCGGGCCTCATCACCGCCGACATGGTGAAACCCGGGGCGGTGGTCATCGACGTGGGGATCAACCGCGTGGACGATTCGTCCCGGGAGAAGGGCTACCGGCTGGTGGGCGACGTGGCCTTCGACGAGGTACGCGAGGTGGCCTCAGCCATTACTCCGGTTCCGGGGGGGGTGGGACCCATGACCATCGCCATGCTCCTGTCCAACACGGTGAAGGCGGCCCGGGGACTGGGAGGCCCCCTCCGTTGAGCCCGGAAGCCGACGGGGACACGCTGGACCTGTTCGCCGATTCCGGAGGCGAGGAGCCGGAGACTCCACCGGAGGCCACGATGCCGGTCTGGAGCGTCTCGGAGCTGAACGCCGCTCTCCGGAGCCTCCTGGAGGACCGGTTTCCGGAGGTGAGGGTTGCCGGCGAGGTGGGGAGCTGGACCCGGGCCCGGTCGGGCCACTGCTACTTCACACTGAAGGACGACCGCTCGCAGCTCCGCTGCGTCATGTGGCGACGTGACGCCGCCCGGCTGCCCATGGATCCTGAAGAGGGAATGGACCTGCAGGCGTTGGGCCGGATCACCATGTACGAGGCACGGGGTGAGCTGCAGCTCCAGGTG
>SKVI01000073.1 GCA_007129525.1 Gemmatimonadota bacterium
GGATGAGAACTAATATTCTGGTTATCTTTATGGCCATCTTCCTTTCCGGCTGCTTCGGCAGGGGCGGGGCCTCACCGGCTGATCGGAAAGCCCAGTGTGACCGCCTGGCCGCGCAGGCCATCGAGACCGAGAGTCTGGATGAAGCCCGGCGCCTCGCCGCCCGGGCCTCGGACTGCTACGCCGACCTCCAGTCCCAGCGGCGCTGACCGAACGCCAGGACGACCGAGCGTTAAGACGACCGAGCGCCAGGATGACCGAACCTCAGGATGACCGAGCGCCAGGACGACCGGATCCCAAACCGACCCAACCTCCAAAGGGAAAGCGAAAGTCATGGACGAAGAACGCAAGAAGGCATACCAGGACAAGCTGGCCGCCCGCATTCAGGAGTGGGAAGCGAGGATTGACGAGATGGCGGCCCGGGCCCGCAGGGCTGAGGCAGAACTGCGGTTGAAGCTGAAGGACGAGGAGTCCGAGCTCCGCCAGCAACTGGATCAGGCTCGCGCCCGCCTCCGGGCGCTGCGGGAAGCCTCTGACGAAGGGTGGGAAGAGATCAAGGGCGGGGCGGAAAAACTCTGGGACGACCTGCGCGACGCGTGGGAACGTTCCGCGGCGAAGACGCCGCCGCCCCAGGACGGGGAGACGGGCTCCGGCGGCCATGACCGGCCGGAAACCTCTGGCGGCCATGACCGGCCGGGAGGCTCCGCCGGCGCCGACGGGCCAGGTGATGGCACCCACGGCGACGCCCCGCCCCGTGACGGACCGCCCCGGGAGCCTCCCGTGGGCCCCTCCGCCTGACGGACCGCCCCGGAAACCTCCCCTGGGCCACTCCGCCTGAGGGTCAGAGAATGCTCTTCCCCAGAGCGCTCTCCACCAGACCCACGCCGAGCTGGGCGGTCCGGTTGCCCAGGTCCAGCACGGGGTTCAGCTCCACCAGCTCGAATCCCAGGAGCTTGCGGGATCGCGCCATCTTCTCGCAGATGAGGTGGGCTTCCCGGTAGCTGATTCCGCCCGGCACGGGGGTGCCCACCCCGGGCGCCTCCATGGGGTCGATCACGTCCAGGTCGAAGGAGACGTGGAAGCCGGCCGTCCCCCGGCTCGCCCGCTCGATGGCTTCGTCCACGCAGACCGCCAAGCCCCGTTCGTCCACCTCGCTCATGGTGAAGACCCGGATCCCCGACGCCCGGACCGCTTCCCGCTCGTTGGGATCCACCTCCCGGGCACCGATCACGCACACGTGGGCAGGATCCACCGCCGGCACCGCCTCGGCCAGCTCCAGAAGCGCCTCCGGCCCCTCACCGGTGAGCACGGAGAGGGACATCCCGTGGACGTTGCCGCTGGGGGTGATGGCCGGGGTGTTCATGTCGGTGTGGGCATCTACCCAGATCAGGCCGATCTTCTCTCCCCGCCTGCGGTGAAAATCGGCTACCGCCGAGGCCGTCCCCACCGACAGGGAGTGATCTCCCCCCAGCACCAGCGGAAAGAGCCCGTCTTCCATGGCCTCCAGCGTCAACTCGCGGCTGCGCCGACAGATCTCCCTGATCTCCGGCAGGTAGCGGGCCTTCGATTCGCCGGGGGGGGTGAGCTCGGGGCCAGAGGCGTTCACGGTTCCCAGTTCCCGGATCCGGTATCCCAGTGCCTCCAGCCCCGGCACGAGTCCGGCGATCCGGAGCGCGGAGGGCCCCATGTCCACCCCTCGACGACCGGCCCCCAGGTCGATGCTGACGGAGAGCAGGGCCACGGGTGCTCTGGCTGGATCCGCCCGAGGGGCCGCCGCCGCCCCGCTTCCGGCAGCGCCCTCCGGGCCGGGCGAGGTCCCGGCGTGGTCGGGTCGGTGCGTCATCCTTCGTCCTCCCGGTCTCGGGCTCGGTCGAGTTGCTTGCGCTCTCCACGACGGATCCGGCGGCGGGCCTCCCGGCTCGACTCGCCCGGGAGCCGCGAGTGGACCTCCACCGCTCCCATGAAGGCCATTCCGGTGATCCGCAGGGTGGGGGCGTCGGCGGCGATGGGCCCGCCGCCGCTCAATTGCTCCTCGAAGCCGCCCATTACGGCGAAGCCGCCCACATCCACGTGAACGCCCGGGGGCACGATGATCTCCACGCCCCCCATGACGGCCACACAGTGGATCCGGATCTCGCCGGGGCCGAAGAGAGCTTCCCGGAAGTCCAGGACGGCCCCGCCCATGAAGGCGCCAACCCGGATGGTCCGGGCGGGTACCCAGCTCCCGGCTCGCTCGCGTCCGGAGAAGACCGCCACCTCGAACTGGGAGTCGGGAATCCGGCGGGAGTCCACCCGGCCGGCACCGGCGGGAACGGTCAGGGACGTTCCCGGTCCGGAGTCCCCTCCCGCCGTCCCGGCGGAGCCCGAGCCACTTGCGCGCCGCACGGGCTTGAGCTCAGTGGATCCCTCCAGCTTCGGCAGGTCCGAGAGGAGTTCGGCGAGCTCTCCGCTACCGGTGACCCGGTTGGCCCGGTCCAGCCGCCGCTCGAACTCGTCCAGGTCCAGATCGTCCTGGGCGTAGTGCTCGCAAAGGGCCTCAACGACCCGCTGGCGCTCCGCCGAGGACACGGGGCGCTTTCCTGTCGGTTGGGAACGTTCCTCCGGCGAATCGGTGGTCACCACTGACCTCCATCGGACGTTGGGATCTTCACGAGGCACCTCGCGTTGGACCGTCCTCCGCCCGGTGAGCCAGAACTCCATCCACGAAGGTCATCTCCACCTGGAGCCGCTCCCGAAGCTCGGTTGGAGGAAGCCGAAAGGGATCGCCTGAGAGGACGGCGAGGTCCGCTCGCTTTCCCGGTTCCAGGCTTCCTGTTTCGCGGTCCAGGAACGCCGCACGTGCGCCATTCAGGGTCTGGGCCCGCAGCGCCTCCTCGACCCCCAGGGCTTCCGCCGGGTTCCACGGCTCGTTCCAGCGACCGCCCGCCGGGTCCCAGGTTCGTCGGGTGAGGGCAGCTTCGAGCGTACCGATGGGGTCGATGGGCGCCACCGTCCAATCCGAACCGAACGCCAACTCCGCCCCCGCACGGTGGAGGCTGGCCAGGGGGAAGGCCAGGCGGGCCCGTTCCGGTCCCACCACCTCCTCCGCCCACCGGCCGTCGTCCACGAGGTGAAGGGGCTGAACCGAGCAGATCGCCCCGGACCGGCTCGCCTTGTCGATGCCCTGGCGCGTCATGTGCTGAGCATGCTCCATCCGGGGTCGAAGGTCCCGATCCGGCCACTCCCGGGCCAGTCCTTCGTACACCGCCAGGAGCCAATCGGTGGCCCGGTCGCCGATGGCGTGAACGATGGGCTGGAGCCCCAACTCCACCGTCTGATGTATCTGTCTTTCCA
>SKVI01000184.1 GCA_007129525.1 Gemmatimonadota bacterium
CGCCGTGACGCGCCACACCCGACGGCCGCCCTCGACGGGTGTCGGCATCGTCAAGGATGTCGTCGTGGAGGAGCGATGCCTCGTGGACCATCTGGATGGCCAACATTCCGGAAGCCAGCTCCGGGGAGCCCCGCAACGCCCTCGGGGCGGCGGCCCAGGCCATCTGCGGCCGCAGCATCTTGCCCTGCAGATCGGGACGGGCCAGCCCGATGGCACCGGCGTGGCGCCTTGCCGCACCCTCCAGGACGGCCGACATGGACGACCGGACATCGGCGTGGGGACTCATGATCCCTCGCTCGACAACGTTGGCGAAAATTCGGGGCCACGCCTGGTGCTGGGTCGGGCCCTCTCGGTCAGAAGCACGTGAAGGGCCAGGGCGGCGGCGTACCCTGCCATGGTGACCACCACCGCCAGCCAGAGCCCTTCCAGGACGAGCATCCCGAAGGGCATGAGGAGAGTGATCCCGTAGTACGCGACCATCCATCGTATCGGGAGCCGGTGAGCCCACTTCATTCCGCCCAGAAACTCCAGGGCCATCATGATCACGAACCCGGTGCCCACCCATCCCGCGAGGTTGATCCAGGGCATCCCGTAGTAGGGGCCGGTGTCGGCCCAGCGCCAGTAGAAGGGGCTCTGGTAGCTCATGGCCGGATCCAACGCCAGGTCCCAGAGGGTCAGGATCAACGCGGCGAAGAGCAGTCGGCTCCACCGCTGGGCCGGAGCCGGCAGGGTGACCCGGGCCAGCACGTACGACGGCACCGCCATGAGGAACCAGCTCAGGGGGATGAGCCAGGGCACGCGGCCCCCGATCTTCGCCCCGAGGAGGGCGGTGTACTCGTAGTTCCCGAAGGGGATACCGTATCCGGTCCCGAAGTACTCGCTGGCCAGAGCAATCAGGTATACCGCCACCAGGGCGGGCACCCAGGCCAGACCCAGGCGTCGGACCAGGACCACCAGGAGCACCAACCCGCCCAGGGCAATGTGGACCTGGGCAAAGAACCGGAAGGAAATGCGCCAGAAGGCCACCAGCCAGTCCACCTGGGGGAGAAGCTCGGGGCGAAGGCCGAAGAGCCCGTATCCCACCAGGGCCAGCAGGGTGAAGACTGTGAACACGACGAGGCCGATGACCTCCGGCGTCCAGCCCCCCCGTGGGCCCGACATCAGCTTCTCCCGCCCTCGCGGGACGCCCCGATCCCGACCAGGGTCCGGCCCGGAGCCGGCCGCCCCTGCGACCGGTTCCGATTCTCCCTCACCCAGCAAATGAACTCGGAGACTGAGGGGAAGGTCTGGGTTCGCCGGAAGGGCAGGTCCCCGTCCGGCGTCCATCCGCCGTCCACCCCTTCTCCTCCAAAGACCAGGTCATAGGGATGTTCGGCGGCGTAGAACTCTCCCAGAACCCGGACGGCCCGGTGCAGGTGCGCCGCCGCGCTGGCGGGCGACGAGATCGACACGCAGACCAGCTCTGCCCCCCGCTCCCGCTGAAGGGCGGCGAAGTCCTCCGCAGGGGTATCGGACCCCGGGTAGAAGACCTTCCACCCTTCCAGCTCCAGCAGAACCCGAACGCACATGGATCCCACCTGATGCCGGTTCCCCTCGGTGGCGCCTACGATGGCGACGGCACGAGCCTCCGAGGTCATGGGGCTTCCCGGACTCAGGTGGACCAGCGCCTCCATGACCGCCTGGCTCGCCATGTGCTCCTCGCCGGTCCGAAGGCGACCCTGGGCCCAGGCCTCGCCCACGTCCGCCATGAAGCGCTGGACTCCCAGGTCGCAGAGGAGCTCGAAGGGCAGATCGGGGTGGGATCCCATCTCCCGGAAGAGGGAGGTGATCCGGCCGGGGTACCCCCGCAGGAGCCATCCCATGGCCAGTGACCGCACCTTGCCGAAGTCGTGCGCGTCCACGGCGCTCCGCACCGCCAACCAGACGTGCGACTCGAAGGGCGCGAACGAGTCCAGGAAGGTTTCGATGCCCCGCTCGCCGGCGAACTCCAGGGCGTTTCGCAGATAGATCCGGCGGTGCCCACCCTCGGTCTTCCTGGCGACGAGCCCCTCTCCGTCACACCACCGCTTCACGGTCGACGGATGAACCTGAAAAAGATCCGCCACATCGGAAGTAGTCAGGAAAAGCTCGGAGTTGTAGGCCTGCATGGTCCGTCCGCGGCTGAAGTGGATTCCGGCCGGCTTTATCCGACCTTGAAACCAATTCTGCACGCCCACTGCAGTCTTGTCAAGTGTTCCTATACGTTTACTGTACACCTGACCCGTTCAGCTCCAACCTGACTTGGCTTCAAGCCACTGTGGGTCCGGGCTCATTCCTCAGCAGGCCGCTGATGAAGGGAAGGAGCTGCTTCTTGCGACTCACCACCCCGTTCAGCCGATAGACCTCCCCCTGCTCCACCGCAGGATAGGTGATGGCCTCCACGATCTGGTCATCGCCGTGCACGAGGAGGAGGGAATCCTGCTCCTTGATGTCAGTGACCATGAGGGCGGCCAATGCCAGCCCCTCCTCCGCACGGCTCCGCTCGAGGGCCTCCATGAGTCTGTCGGAGCGCTCCCAGAATTCGTCGAATCCCACCTCCTCCACCTGCGAGATGGCAAAGCGGACGTCCCCTTCCTGGTAGACCTTCCGGTCCATGCCGACGACCTCGGCGGGAGGCTTTCGTCCCACCACCGAGCCCGAGGAGAAGATGATGTCGGCCAACTCGCTTCCGGTGGTTCCCGCCAGCTCCTCGAGCCAGTCCAGGATCTGGTGATCCAGCGGAGTCGAGGTGGGACTTCGCAGATTCAGGGTATCGGACACCACGCCTCCCATCATGACTCCGGCCAGAGCGGCCGACGGGGTGAGGCCGGCCTGTCGATACAGATCCGCGATGATGGTGCAGGTCGATCCCACGGGCCGGTTGATGAAGAGGATCGGGTCCTGGGTCCGGAGATCGCCCAGGCGGTGATGATCCACCACCTCCACGATGTTCACCTGGCCTGCGCCCGGTACGGCCTGGCTGAGCTCATTGTGGTCTACCAATATGATGCGGGTGCGACTGGGCCGAAGCAGGTCCCGTCGGGTGAACACGCCCAGGATGCGGCCTTCATCGTTGGTCACCATGAACACGGCGGGCCCCATGGTGGAGGTCTTTCGACGCACGTCGGCCACCGTCTCCTGGGGCTTGAACTCCACGCTTTCCCGTGACATGACTTCCCCCACTCGCGTCGCCGCCCGGATGGCCCACGCTGTGGTGGCCGAGTCATAGGGGCTCACGATGAGGCTCACGCCCTCCTCCCGTGCCCGCTCCACCACCTCGTCCTCCACCGCCAGGCCTCCGGTGATCACC
>SKVI01000261.1 GCA_007129525.1 Gemmatimonadota bacterium
AAGATGTTCAGCGGCGACAGCAGGATCGTGAGCCCGGGAAGGGTCAGCTGCGCGATGGGTTCGAAGGTGACCGTGCCGGTCCGCTCGAACATCCGGGTCCAGTCGGTCGTCAGGAACTGGACGCTCCGCCCACCTCGCGAGATGTCCTGCAGGGCTATCAGGAAGAGAACCAGGTACACCACCCCCGACCCCGCCACCAGACGACGGTGGAGGGGGATCCGCAGGATGGCGGCCAGAGTGGCAAGCGACTTGGACATGTGGACCCCTGACGTGGATCAGGCCGGCTCGACGGCCAGGCGCGCCCGCTCTCCCACCCGCGTCGGCGCCCTGACGTACTCGCTCTCCGGATAGAAGGCGTGCCAGGCGAAGAAGAAGGCTTCCACCGACACCAGCTTCTCCAGCGGAAGCTCGTCGGCCTCGAAGACCTCTCCGTCCACCTCGTAGGTTCCGTCGCCCCTGGGGGTCACCTGCGGCGCCGAGTCGTCAATGGAATAGATGTAGCCCGTGTCCAGGTCCGGCGCGTACACCGCCAGGAATCGGTCCGTTGACTGCACTTCGTCCCTGGCCAGGTCCGACATGACGAAATGGGCGCTGGCCTCGGAGGTGCGGGCCCCCACGACCATCTCCTTCGTGTGGTGGCGATCCGAACTGTGCATCAGCGCGAACATGGTTCCGTCCTGCTCGTAGTAGCCGCCCAGCGGATTGTACGACCCGTACGGATCCCGGGAGTAGTTGCGCAGGTGCCCGGTGTCCTCGCTCAGCACCTTCGTGTCGGGATACTTGGAGCTCCAATGCTCCCAGGTAGTCCAGATCAGGTTCACCTCGGCAAGCGTCTCGCCCCGGTACTCGCCCCGGAGTCCCCGTGCCGTGATCTGCGAGAAGTAGCTCCGTGTTTCGCGGTCGAAGAGCACGACGTTGCTGTTCAGGAGCTGTCCCGAAACCCCGAAGGTGGTTTCCCCTCGTTCGAAGCCCTGAGCGGTGGCGGTCAGGGGACAGTAGGTCACGGCCAGGTTCAGTCCGCCGACTCGGTCGTTCACGATCTCGTGGTGCACCATGATGAGCTGCGGATACGCATGAGCCTCTCCCTCGTGGTAGAACCCGATGACCTTGTCCCCCGGATCCAGGTCCGCTTCATCGGCCTCGATGAACACCGGATCGTCGATGGCGGGAATGCCGTCCGGCGGAGGGCCCCCCGACATCATGAAGTCGGCGTAGTCGTCGATGGCGTCACCCAGCACATACCCTGATTCGGCCAGAGGGAGGGTCGGGTCGCCCCCGGTGCTTCCCTGGGTGGCCAGACCGTACACGGAGAGCGAAAGAACCGTGACGGCGGCGGCGAGTCTGTGAAACCAACGCATGGGCGAGCCTCCCGGGTCGAACTGCGGAGAAGGGGCCGGTCCCGAAACCGCAGCCGCGCCGAGACGGAACCGTTCCTGCGCTGGGCCAACGCACGAAGCAGGGGGAGATGTTCCCCATTGGGACACACTCCGGGACCGATCTGGCCCGCCTCACGGCTCCCCGGGAACCTTCGGCGCACCGCACGGATTCCTCCTACCAAGCGGGATCCGGCCCTCTCAACCGACCCGACATCGATATTCCCGGGAGTTCGAGCATGTCCAGCCCAGAGTCAGCAGGACGCGTTCCCATTCTCGCCCTCTCCCTGGCGGCCCTGTTTCCGTTGACCGCATGCTCGGACCTCTTCGGCCCCACGACCCCGAATGACTTCGGAAACCTGGAGTGCAGCGTTTCCCGAAGCGCCCTGGCAGACGGAGGCCCACCACCCGACGGAATTCCCTCTCTCCAGAACCCGGAGTTCGTCGACCCCGATGCGCCCGGGGCGAGCTATCTCCGCGACCGGGATCGGGTCATCGGCATCGTCGTGGACGGTGAGGCGTGGGCCATTCCCCACAACATCGGGTGGTGGCACGAGATCGTGAACCTGGACTTCGACTCGGGCCTTCAGCTCGCTGTAACGTACTGTCCCCTGACCGGATCCAGTCTGGTCTTCGACCGGGAGGTGGTGGGAGGCGCCACCTTCGGGGTCTCGGGGCTCCTCTTCCAGAACAACCTCATTCTCTTCGATCGCAACGACCCTGCGTCACTCTGGTTTCAGATGGACCGACAGGCCAGGTGCGGTAACGCCGACGGGACCCGCCTCGCCAAGTACCCCTCCATGGAGACGACCTGGTACGGGTGGAGGAGCCTGCACCCTGAAACCCGGGTGGTGGGCGGCGACACCGGGATGGACCGGAACTATCAGGTCTACCCCTACGGAAACTACGAAGCCACAGGCGGGCTCCTCTTTGATCAGCCCAATGTGGACACCCGTCGCTTCGTGAAGGAACGAACCCTGGGCGTACCCGAGGACGACGGCCGGAACGCCCTGGTCGTTCCCTTCGGTGAGCTGGAAGACGCGGAGGAGGGAGCGGTGGCCCTGGCCCGCGGTGACGCCCGGGGAGGCCCTGTGGTCATCTTCTGGGATGAACGGGCGCAGGGGGCCATGGCCTTCCGTCCCGTGTCGGAAGGCACCACCTTCACCTTCAGCGTGGAGGGGGATCGGATCGTGGACCAGGAGACGGGCTCGTCCTGGCGCGTTGACGGATTGGCGGAGGAGGGCCCCATGGCGAACCGAAGACTCGAACCCATCCCCGAGGCCTACGTGGCCTTCTGGTTCGCCTGGCTCGCATTCCACCCCGAAGCCGAAATGTGGGAGGGCGAATGAGGAGAAGCCGGGCCCAGAACCCGCCGGATCGGGCCCTTCGACAGGCACACCTCCGCATCGCGCTCCCACTCCTCCTGGCCCCACTCCTCTTCCCCACCGGCGGGCACGCCCAGTGGCTCTCCCCCCCCGGGGAAGGCTGGATCGACGTCAAGGCCATCTACCACGACACCGACGAAACCTTCGACCATACCGGCGACCGCAGAACCATTTTCGCCGACGGTCGGGCCATTACCCGATCCCTCTTCCTAACGGGGACCGTCGGAGTGTGGAAAGGTGTCGATGTATGGGTACAGGCGCCCTTCCACCGTCTCCGGTTCAACGACGCCGGAGGGGAGCGAGCCAGCGCGGGACTGGGTGACCCCAGAGGGTTCGTGCGGGTCGGACCGGCCCTTTTCAGCCTCCCCGACTGGCCCGTGGCCCTACGGGGTGGCGTGAAGCTGAACGGGGGCAGCTTCGACGTGGACGCCGAGGTGATCCCCCTGGGCGAAGGACAGCGGGACTGGGAGATCCTCCTGGAGTTGGGTCGATCCTTCCACCCCCTCCCACTCTGGACCATGGGGTGGATCGGTCATCGCTGGCGACTCCCCAACGTGGATGCCCGGAGGGAGCCCGGCGACGAGTTGTTCTGGTGGTGGACCGTGGGTGGCGAGCTGGGACCGGTGGGCTGGAAGGCATCCGTGGAGGGCCTTTCGGGGGGAGCGTGGACCATTGAGGGTCTGCAGATATCCCAGGCTCGACGTCACCTTCACCAGGTGTTCGTGGACCTGGACTACCCCGTGGGTCCGGGAAGGCTGAGCCTGGGCATACGGACCCCGATCCGCGGCCGGAACCTTCCGGCCGGCACGGCCTTCACTTCGGGCTACTTTTTCCGCTGGGGCGAGCGCTGAGTCACCCGATGTCCTCCACGTACCGGGTGGCCCATGCCCCCAGCACAGTGCCCACGTACTCGGAGTCGGCCTCGTCCAGGAGGAGGTGATCGGCACTGTCCAGCGAGACGAAGCTCTTGGGGTGGCGGGCCGCCTTGTAGATCAAGGCTGCGTTCTCGATTCCCACCGTCGTGTCCACCGGCGAATGGAAGACCATCAGGGGGCGACCCAGCGCTCCGATGGATCGCTCCATCTTGTGAGTCGCCAGGTCGTCCACGAAGTCTCGGCTCAGAGTGAAGCTCCGTCCCCCGAGGGTCACCTCGGCCTCGCCCCGGGCCTTGATTTCACCTATGGAATCGCTGAACAGGTGGGTCACATGTTCCGGGTCGAAGGGAGCGGCGATGGTGGCCACGGCCCGTACCGAGTCGATCCGATGCGTCGCCTGCAATACCGCCGCCCCGCCCAGGGAGTGGCCTACCAGGATCGCCGGCGCCTCGAACTCCCGCTCCAGGAAGGTGGCGGCAGCCACCAGGTCGTGGATGTTCGATGAGAAGGTGGTATCCGAAAAGTCGCCCTCGCTCTCGCCCAGACCCGTGAAGTCGAACCGGAGCACCGCGATGCCCTGCCGGGTCAACGCCCGACTGATGTTCACCACCGCCTTCAGGTCCTTTGAGCAGGTAAAGCAGTGAGCGAACACGGCGTACGCTGCCGGCTCATCCGCCTCGGGCAGACTCATGAGGGCCCTCAGCTCGTCGTCGTGGGCACCCTGAAAGGCCACTCGCTCATTTCGCATCGGTGAGCCTCCGTCCCGTCAGAAGGTCACGATCTCGTACCCGTCGGCCACCCGGCTCCGCAGGCTGGGGTGCCCCTCGAACTCACTCAGGAAAGAGATGCCAGCTGCCCGAACCTCGTCCTTCACGTCGAAGGCACCTGCGCAGAATTCGCACGCCCCGGCCACCCGGTCCTTCACGCCTTGAAAGACGCCGTGGAGCTTGTGTTCCGGGTTCTCCAGCTCCGGAATCCACGCCACCGCGGCTCCGTCGAAGACGAGCTCGACATCGTCGCCTGCCTCCTTGGCTTCCTTGACCAGCGAGAGTCCGTTCAGCACCCGCGCCAGATCGGAATGCTGTTCTGTGCCTGCCAGGATTACTACTGAGAGCTTCGCCATCTGAGTTCGTCCTCCCCTGAATGTGATGATTCGACTGTGCCGTCGTCTGTCTCGAAGGGCCACCCGCGGGTCGGGCCGCCGGAGCTCGTCATGAGATCCACCGCAGACCGCAGCGTCGGGGGGCCACCACTTTGAAGACACGATGGGCCCGGGAGGTTCCCCAGCTGCCGCCGACCCGAGTTGCCGTCGAATGGGTCACCCACCCCCGCGGGCCTTTCGGTCCGGATCCGCTCCGTCCGGGAACCCTTCCAGCATCTCACCGCATTCCCAAGGTCGAAGTACAGAACCGATAGCTCCACTGATCCATCACCAGACAGGGAAGGCCGCAACGGCCTTCCGTGACAACCGGAGGCAAACCCATGTCCCAGCTCGCCCCCCTGGCACGCCATGCCCACTGGGCCCTGCGCCTGGCTCTGCTCAGCGTCTTTCTCTATCACGGCCTGGACAAGTTCGGCAACCTGGGCGGATTCGCCGAGATGACCGGCCTACCCGTTGCCGTGGCTCTCCTGGTTGCGCTGGCCGAGGCAGGCGGCGGGCTCCTGGTCTTCCTGGGCGGATTCCTGAAGGACTGGATGACCCGTCTCGGTGCCCTGGCCATCATTCCCGTAATGCTCGGTGCCATCTTCATGGTCCATTGGGGACAGTGGCACTTCATGGCCACGGAGACCCATCCCATGGGCGGCATGCAGTTCCAGGTCACCCTTCTGCTCATCGCCGTCTACCTGCTCCTCAAGGGGAATGGTGTGAACCATCCGGGCGAGTCCCAGGAGGAAGCGGGGGCGGCACGCCAGGTCGCCTGATCACACCGCGATTTCTGGACCCGGGTGAGGGACCGTGGGACCAGGCCAATGGAGCACCACCCCCCGAAAATGTGTAGGTGTGTGCAGACATGCCCTACCAACATCGACACCAGACCTCCTGCCTCGTCTTCGCGTACGGGTCCAACCTCTTCGAGGCCCGAATGGTGGCGCGCATCCCCTCGGCCCGGGTCCTGGCCCCTGCGGTCCTCCCGGGCCACGATCTCCGCTTCCACATGCGCTCCACCGACGGCTCGGGAAAGGCCGACGCCCACTTCACCAACGCTCCCATCGACCAGGTGGCCGGCGTCGTCTACCGGATCGAGCCAGGCGAGCTCTCGGTTCTGGACCACTACGAAGGCGGCTACAGCCGGCGCTTGCACCCCTTCCACCTGCAGGGCCGAACGAACGGGCAGCCGACGCCGGCCTGGACCTATCACGCCCGACCCGAGCGCATCGATCCCCGACTCCGTCCCTTCGACTGGTACCACCGCTTCGTGGTGGAAGGGGCTCAAAGCCACCGGATCGCCCCCGGTCACGTGCAGCGCCTCAAGCAGGTGCAGGTGATCCGAACCGGTGGTGGGCCCCCTCACCCCCTTCTCTGATCAGACAGCTGGTCAAATAGCAAACGGCGCCACCACGAAGGAGGCTTGCGGTCCCGAGCTCGGCCGTCACCCCCCGGCGATGGCGCCCACCACCCTGAGGGGCTCCTCACCGATCATCACCTCGGCCGGAAGGGGCGTACCGGGGGCTTCGTGCGAGAGATCGCGTCCACAAGCGAAGAGGCGAACGTAGGCCCGCCGGCCGGCGGCCCCGTGCTCCCTCACCGTGCCCTTCAGGACCGGATACTTCTCCTCCAGGGCGTCCAGCACCTCGGCCAGGGTCGCGGCGTCGCTCACCGTGAGACGCACCTCGGCAGACACACCCGCCAGGCGCTGCAGATGGGCCGGAAGCGACACCCTCACCGTAGTCACGGGATCGACTGCACCTCCACCGAGAGAATGCGCGGCAGGTGCTCGGCAATGGGCGTCCAGCTGTCGCCCTCGTCCGCCGAGGCGAAAAGCGTACCCCCGGTGGTCCCCATGTAGAGCCCGCACGGCTCCATGGCATCGATGGCCAGAGCGTCTCGCAGTACGTTCTGGAAGCAGTCTCCCTGGGGCAGACCGCGCGTGAGCGCTTCCCACTCCCCTCCCCCCGTCCGACTCCGGTGCACCTGCAGCTTGCCCTCCGGCGGGTAGTGCTCGGAGTCACTCAGGATCGGAACCACGTAGATGGTCTCCGGCTCGTGGGGATGCACCACGATGGGAAAGCCGAAGTCGGAGGGAAGGTTTCCACTCACCTCCGTCCACATCGCGCCTGCGTTGTCCGTGCGGCACACGTCCCAGTGCTTCTGCATGAAGACCGTGTCGGGTCGCGACGGGTGCATGGCGAGCTTGTGAACACAGTGCCCCACCTCGGCCTGCGGGTCCGGAAGGAACTCCGAGCGCAGCCCTCCAGTGGCCACCTCCCACGAGGCTCCCCCATCGTCGGTGCGGAAGGCCCCAGCCGCCGAGATCGCGACATACATCCGGTCCTCGTTGGCGGGATCGATCAGAATGGTGTGGAGACACAGGCCTCCCGCCCCCGGCTGCCAGGTCCGGCCGGTGGAGTGCTGCCGGAGCGCTTCCACCTCCCTCCACGTCCGGCCCCCGTCAGCAGACCGGAAGAGAGCGGCGTCTTCCACGCCGGCGAAGACGAGGTCTGGATCGGAAGGGGAGGGCTGAAGGTGCCACACCCGCTTGAAATCCCACGGATGGGACGTGCCGTCGTACCACTGGTGCGTGCCCGGCTCACCCTTGTAGCGAAACTCGTTGCCCACCGGCTCCCACGTCCGGCCCCCGTCGTCGGAACGCTGGATCACCTGCCCGTGCCAGTCCGTCCAGGGAGCGGCGTAGAGCCGGTCCGGGTCGGTGGCGGCCCCCTGCAGGTGCATCACCACCCAGCCGCCGAAGTGCGGGCCTTCGATCTGCCACTCGCGGCGAGCGGCATCGGAAGTGAAAATGAAAGCACCCTTCTTGGTTCCTACCAGCAGGCGAACCTGGGACATACCGGCCTCCCGACCTTCAGTTGAGACTGAACCGCAATCTGGGGATTACACTTGCCGGGCCCCGAAGTCAAGCCAGGATCCGGATGGACCGGTCCCGTGTCCCACCATCACCTGTCCCGTATCGCGCTGTCACCTGCCCCGGGCTCCCTTCGCCCACACCCCGAGTCCGTCCGAACAGACCGAGGAACCAAGGTGACGAAGGTCCGGTATCCCACAGGACCCGGGCCGGGCGTTCCTGCGCGCAGTGCCGCTTCGTGCGCCGTGCCGCTTCCACCAACCGCGATCCAGCCCCTGAACAAGCTCTCAGCGTGAGTCCGGAGGTGAGTGGTGGATGAACTCATGGAGCGGGGCCTGGACCTCCTGTTCGGGCTCTCGGCAAATACCGTGTACCTCCTCATCGGCATCCTCTGCTGGGCGGAGGCGGCCTTCTTCCTGGGCTTCGTCACCCCCGGTGAGATCGCGGTGGCCACCGGCGGAATCCTGGCCTCCCGCGGTCCCGTAGCGGTGGAATGGCTCATCGTGGCGGCCACGATCGGGACAGTGGCCGGCAACACCACGGGCTACTGGCTGGGCCGCTTGTGGGGCAGCCGGCTGCTGGACTGGGGTCCTGTCCGGCGGGTCCTGGGCGGCGCCATCGACAAGTCCACGGCCTTCCTGGAGCGACGGGGCGAGTGGGCCATCGTGATGAGTCGCCTCACCACCGTCACCCGGGTCACCGTTCCGTTCATGGTAGGGGCGTCGGGGGTCCGGTACCGTCGGTTCGTGGTCTTCGATGTCCCCACCGCCGCCGCGTGGGCTACCGTCTGGGTCATGCTGGGCTTCATTCTCGGTGAATCGTGGATGGTGCTGATGGACCGGGCCGGACAAGCGGCCTTCCTGGTGTTGATCCTCCTGGTGGCGGCGCTGATCATCCGGTGGGTGGCGGTGCGGGTGGCGGCAAACCAGCGCAGGATCCGCGCGGCCGGCCGAGTGGTGCTTGCCGTCACCGGCCTCCGGGCGCTGGCTCGCCGACTCACCCCCGCCGTGCAATGGATCGGCCGCCGCTTCGACCCCCGCCTGGCCCAGGGACTGAACCTCACCCTGGGATTCGTGGTCCTCGTGGCGGCGGTGGGAAGCATCGGCCTCGTCCTGAGTCAGACCCGCGCCGTCTGGGGCCTGGCCCTCATCGACTTCCCCGTCCTGGAGTGGATGGGAGCCACCCGCACCGACGAGGCCGTCCAGATCGCCCGAACGGGTCTCCAGGCCTTCCACTGGCCCGGTTTCCTCTTCCTGGCCCTTCCCGTGGTGGCCGTCCTGGCCTGGCGGGTGGGGGGCTGGGCGGCGCTCCGGACCGCATTGGGAATGGTGGGGGCCGGGCTGGGAGCCTATGGGCTGGATCGATTCGTCCTGGAGGGCGTGGTGCCCCGGGCGGAGTTTCCCTCGGTGCCGGTCTCGGTGGCCGCCGCCCTCCTGATCCATCTCACCGTGGCCGCCGGCCAACGGGCGGGGTGGGGTCCGGGGGTCACCGCCGCCGCGGTCATGACCTTCGTGGTCTTCACCGTAGCGCTGGGAGCGGTGGTGGCGGGATGGGCGGCACCCTCCGGCATCGCCCTCGGACTGGCCCTCGGCATGGCATGGGCCACCACGCTGGAGCTCCAGCCGATCATCTTCAAGGCTGGGGGTCCCCCCGGGTCCCCTGAGGACACGGCGTCAGCGTAGTTCGAAGATCATCCCGCCTCCGGTTTGAGAGCGGCAGGCTCCACGTCACCGGGAAAGCTGTTCCGGGTCACGTTGGCGATCTTCACCAGCAGGAGCATCACGGGCACTTCGACCAGCACCCCCACCACGGTGGCCAACGCCGCCCCGGAGTTCAGGCCGAAGAGAACGATGGCCGCCGCCACGGCGAGCTCGAAGAAGTTGCTGGCGCCGATGAGGGCCGCCGGCGCCGCCACCGAGTGCTTCACCTTCCAGAGCCGCGCCCATCCGTAGGCGACGGCGAAGATGAAGAAGGTCTGAATGGTGAGGGGGACGGCGATGAGGCCGATGTGGAGAGGGTTGTTCAGGATCACCTCACCCTGGAACGAGAAGAGGAGAACCAGGGTGAGGAGGAGCCCGATGATCGTCACCGGTCCCAGGCTTTTCAGGAACACACCGTCAAACCACTCGACGCCCTTCCTCCGTATGAGTTCCCGTCGGACCACCACCCCCGCCACCAGGGGGATCACGATGTAGAGCACCACCGAGAGAAACACCGTGTCGTAGGGCACGGTGATGTCGCCCAGCCCCAGAAGAAGAAGCACGATGGGGGCAAAGGCGAAGAGCATGATCAGGTCGTTCAGCGCCACTTGGACCAGGGTGTAGGCCGCGTCCCCCCGGGTCAGGTAGCTCCAGACGAAGACCATGGCGGTGCAGGGGGCCGCCCCCAGCAGGATCGCTCCGGCCACGTATTCCCGGGCCAGACCCGCCTCGATGAAGGGTGCGAACACCACCTGGAGGAAGAGCCAGGCGAAGAAAAACATGGTGAACGGCTTGATGAGCCAGTTGGTCACCAGGGTGATGGTGATCCCCCGGGGCTGCCTGCGCACGTCCAGAATGCTCCCGAAGTCGATCTGGACCATCATGGGAAAGATCATGGCCCAGATCAGGACCGCCACCGGTAGATTCACCTGAGCTACGGTGAAGCGGGAGAGGGTTTCGGGCACGGCCGGGAGGAACTGGCCAAGCGCAACTCCTGCCACGATGCAGAGCGCGACCCAGACCGTCAGGTAGCGGGCGAACAGTCCCAGGTCCTTCGCTTCGGTCTCCGCCGCCGCCTTCGCACGAGATCGCGCAGGTGCTTCTGTGGTCATGGGGGGAGCGCGTTGCCGCGTGATGGGGAGGAGGAAGAGAATGTGGAGCCGGGCGAGGTCAGCCAGGATCGTTTATCGTCGATAGACGATAAAAAAAGTGCGGAGGTGCGTAAACCCCCGATCCTGGACACCGCGCCCCCCATCATGGAGCAGGCCAGAGGACGCCCCGCCGGGATACCGGCGACGAGCCCTCTGCTCCTTCAACGGCCTCCTCTCTTCAGGCCGAATGCGTTATCCGCCGGGCTGGCTCCCCCGCGCCTCCTGTGCTCCGGCCCGCCCGCTGTCCTCACCTACCACCGAGGCCAGCGTAGCGTAGTGCTCCCGGGCCGCCTCGTCATCTCCCGCAGCGCTGGCCGCCCGCGCGGCCCCCAGGACACTCCGGTAGCGCTTGGGCCACACATCGAGCCCGTCCTCGTACGCCGTCCGCGCTTCGGCGGGTCGGTCCAGGTCCATGAGGAGATCACCCAGGGCCTCGTAGGGCGGCAGGAGGGAGCCCGGGGTTACCGGGTGCTTCTGCACCGTCTGCTCCAGGGCGGCGGCCTCTTCGGTGAAAGCCACCGCCTCCTGGGCATTCCCGTCCGCCCAGGCGATCCGTCCGTCCAGGATCAGACGGTCCACCTCGATGTAGGTGGCGAAAGCCTGCTCGCCGGCCTCGTCCGCCCGGTCCCGGAGTTCGGCCATCCGGGCCTCCGCCTGGCGGGCCTCGTCCAGGTCACCCGTCATGACCGCTCCCATGCCCCGGGCGAACCAGCTCAGGGCCAGAGGCCACTCGTAGCGATCCCAGTCCAGGTAGTCGGGCTGGCGGGGTTCGAGCTGGGCGGCCTCCTCCCAGTCCCGCCGCTCGATGGCGTAGCGGGCCGGCATGATGGCCAGGTGGAAGGCCGCCGCGAAGTTCTCCTGGTAGGGCTCGGTGGAGAGCGCTTCGTCCAGCACCTCTCGGGCCCGGTCGTCCTCCCCTCGCTGCAGGAAGCCGTAGAGCTTGTAGTCCAGGCCGTGGACGTGGTGCATCGACACGTAGCCGTTGACCGGATGCTCGAGCGCCGCTTCGGCCGACCGACGGTTCCACTCGATGACCTGCGGCCAGTCGCCCAGGCGCACATAGATGTGGCTGGGCATGTGAAGGGCGTGGGGCACCTCGGGTGCCACCTCGCCGTACCGGCCCACCACCTCCAGGTTCTCCTGGGCCCGCCCGGTGGCGTCGTCGGCGTGGATCGTGTAGTGGATGGCTCCCGGGTGGAGGGGCTCCTCCTCGTAGACGTCCTTCAGGATGTCCGCCGCCTGGGCATTGTAGGCCAGCTGGTCGTCGGCCACCTGACCGGCGGCCAGAAGCGAGAGACCGTAGAAGGCGGTGACATCGAGGTCATCAGGGTGCTCCCGGTACACGTCCTCCATGGTCTCGGCCCACCGCTCGATGCGGGGCCACCACTCGTCCGATTCCGGGTTCTGCCAGAACGCCTCGACCGCCTCCACGAGGGCCTGCTCCCTGGCGGTTTCGGGTTCCAGCGCTCGAGCCTGCTGCACGGCGTCCCAGCCCCGCTCCCGGGTCTCCTGGTCGGGTCGACCGGGCCAGAGGGGCTGAAAGAGCGTCTTGGCGATTCCCCAGTGGGCCATGGCGCACTCGGGATGGGCGGCCGTGATCGCCTCGAAGACGCCCCGGGACTCCTCGTACATCATGTGGTGGAGGAGGGCCAGGGCCCGATCGAAGTCATCCCGCGCCTCTTCGGCACAGGCAACCTGAAAGTCCACGGCGCCCAGCTCATCGGAGG
>SKVI01000147.1 GCA_007129525.1 Gemmatimonadota bacterium
GGAGTTCTACGTGGCGGTCACACAGAAGCTCGATCGCCCTCTCGAACTGGAGACGGCCGAGGAGGCGGTCGAGAGTCTGACTCGCCTTCCGGTGCTTCCGGTGGATCCCCCCATGATCCTCAGTGCCGTTCGCCTCGCCCGGCGTCACACGCTTTCCTTCTGGGACGCACTTATCGTCGAAGCCGCTCTGGCGGCAGGTGCCTCGCAGATCCTGACTGAGGACCTTCAGACCGGCCGTCGCTTCGACGGGCTGGAACTCGTGAACCCCTTCGCCTCTCTCTGAGGCGGTCCCCCCCCGCCCGGAGCCGGGCGGGGTCCGCCGCGACGGGCCAGACAGGCAAAACGCCACGTTCTCTCGCAGTTTGCGTGACGGCCGGCTCCCACATCCGTGGACACGGCCGCGGAGGCCGAGGTGAGTGCGGCGCCTAACTACCTGTGAATGCGTGTGTTACGGATCGTTGTAGCGTCGCTCCCTGCCGGGTCCGGTCGCACGGCCTGCTTCTTGTCACCCTGATAGGGTGTCGCCCCCGAGGGTTTCAGGTAACCGGGTACTGAAGCCCTTTATTGGCCGCGCCACTTCCTGGGCGGGGGTCTACCCGGTTTCAGTTGTCCGGTAGGTCTCCTCCGGGAACGTCTTTCCAGGGGCCGTCACTGGTCCGCACACCGGCAGGAGCATGACCTATGAATCGACCGAGCCCTCGCAGTCTCGCCCGCCTCAAGAATGAACGGGGAAGCGTCCTCGCGCTGATGGCCCTCTGCCTCATCGTGTTTCTCGGGTTGGCGGCTCTGGCCGTCGACCTGGGCATGCTGTACGTGGCTCGAGGTGAGGCCCAGCGGTCCGCTGACGCCGGGGCTCATGCCGGGGCGCGGGTGTTTCTCCTCGCGCCGGCGAACTGGGACGGAGCCAGGGAGCAGGCCCGGGAGTACGCCGAAGCCAACCAGGTGCGAGCCGGGGCCGTCGAAGTGCTGGACGAGGACATCGACGTGATCCCCGACTCCCAGAAGGTCCGGGTGCGGATCCACCGGACCGCCGAGCGGGGAAGCGCGGTGACCACGCTCTTCGCCGGAGCTCTGGGCCTGGGGGCGGTGGACATCCGTACCGTGGCGGCGGCCCAGAGCTGGCCTGCGGACGGAACGGACTGCCTGCTTCCCTTCGCCGTTCCCGACCGGTGGGACGTCCACGAGGGAGAGGGGGTGTACCGTCCTTCCCGTGCCGACGACGTGTACGATGCCAGCAGGGGCGACCGCTACTACTCTCCTGCGGCGCCCCGAGAGGACGGCTACTACACGGGCTTCGGTCGGGACAACAGCATCGGTGATCCCTTTCTCCTGAAGCCCAGGAATCCGTCCGGATCTCCTCAGCCCGAGTGGTACTACCCGATTCGCCTCACCGCATCCCAGGGGGCGGATGACTTCCGGGACGCGGTAGCGGACTGCTGGCTGCCGGGAGAGGATGTGTTCATCGGCGACCAGGTCGACTCCGAGCCCGGCAACATGGCGGGGCCCACGCGACAGGGGTTCCGCGACATTCTGAACGACGCGGATGAGATGGGGCAGTACTGGGACGACGACTGCGCCTGCCCGAGGGACTCCGACGGCAACATGGTGGGCACCTCGAGCCGGCGGGTTCGTCCGCTGATCATGTTCAGCCCGGAGGACTGGGACGAGATCCACCTCGGGGCGAAGCCGGTGCCGGTGCGGAACTTCGCCGGCGTGTGGGTTGACAGCATCGACCCGAACGGGGACATCTGGGTCCGGTGGATGCAGTACACGACGGTGCGGGCGGCCGCAGACTGGGAACCCGACAACGGAAGCCTCCTCCGGGCACTCCGCATTGTGGAGTGAGGCCGGAGTGGCCGGCGTGGAGGAAGGGATTCCGGAGCGGGAGCGGTGTCCGTGCCTGCAGACGCATCACCTTGGAACAGGGAGCGAGACATGAACAACGGGAAGGTAGCGAAGCTGCGAGATCGGTCCGGGCAGTCCCTGGCCGAGCTCGTCCTCATGTCCCCGGTGCTCCTGATCATGGTCTTCGGCATCATCGAGTTCGGGATGGCCTTCCAGACCCACCAGACCGTGACGAACGTGGCCCGTGAGGGCGCGCGCGTCTCAAGTCTCACGGATGCCTCCGATGCAGGGGTTCGGGAGGCGGTGGCCAACCGGCTCCGGGCGTCGGGCCTCAACCCCGAGGAGGCCGAGATCGTCCTGGCCTGCGACGGGGAGGAGGGGGGGCTCTGCACCGGCCCCGACCGCAGCGGCCGCAGCTCCTGGGTCTCCATCGCCTACCCCTACAAGTTCTTCGTGATGGGAGGTCTTTCCAGGCTGATCGGTGCAGGTGGGGAGGAGTTCGGGGTGGTGGCGCTCAGTGCTCGCACCATCATGGTGAACGAGTAGCGCGACCGGCCAGGCGCCCCAGCAAGAGGGGCCGGTGCGCGGCCCTCTACGGCATGATCCGCACGATGGGGTACGGCGCCCCTTCCTCCAGCCACGGGTCCAGGATTCCCCAGTTCACCAGGCCGTCATCGGCTCGGGGCTCCAGCAGCAGGAAGGCCAGGCGGGCCAGCGGCTGATCCATGGGGAGCAGAAGCCAGTCTTCCAGCTCGTCTCCGGTGGGAAGCGCGTCGTCATCCTCTTCCCAGGCCCCCTCCACCGTGGCCTCGTTGCGGCCCTGGAAGCTCTGCTCCGCCACCTCGATCCGATCCAGCACGAACCGTTGCCCCCGGGCGTCGGCCAGGTCGTCGGGCACGGGAGCCGTGTGGTCGGGGTCGTCGGCGGGCTGGAGGAGCACCCCGTGGGCCCGGAGCCGCTCCACCACCGGCGCCAGCTCCCGGGGCACCAGGTAGGCGGCGGGCACCAACTCGTCTTCGGTTCCCGCGAAGGCCACGAAGGCGGGCATGGGGTCCTCTTCCACCAGGTCGGTCCTTCGGAGAATCGTCTGGCCGGTCCAGGGGTGGGTCTCCTCCTCCACGGCCCCCATGAGGATGACGTGCTCCTCCGCCTCGTCGGGGAAGCCGGCGCGGACCGGGAGCCGGATGCCGGGCAGCTCCCGGGCGTCCTCGGCTTCCACCACCTCCACCACCCGCTCCGGGTGATCCAGGACCCAGCCCAGGATCCCTTCCACGAACCGCTCGGTGGCCACGATCCGATCCTCGAAGGTGGCGTAGCTGTAGGCCTCACTTAGAATACTGATTCTATTTCTGAGTCCGCCGTAGTTGGTGACGAACCGGGGCCGATGGTCGAAGGTGTACCAGCCCCGGACCCCGTTTCGCTCTGAGACGTTGCCGTAGTGCCAGAAGTGCCA
>SKVI01000013.1 GCA_007129525.1 Gemmatimonadota bacterium
ACGACCTGGGTGTCACGCTGAAAGCACCAGTTGGGAAGGGGCCGGATCCCGAAGAGGTCGTCCGGGGATCGGGCGGGCGTGACCCCGAAACGGCGCACCCCGCCCACCAGCGCCTCGGCGGCCTCCCGGGGAGTCATGGCCCCGAGACGTTCCTGGAACTCCGGAAGGAGGTGGGGCCGGACCCGGTCCTCGAGCCACGTCCGGCCCTCGTCCACCTCCAGCGCACCCTCCAGCAGATCCAGGGCCTCGATGACCTCGACTCCCAACCGCTCCAGCACCTGCCGGAACGTGCGATGCTCCTCCCGGGCCCGGTCACCGTAGAGGATGTCGTCGAAGAGGAGCACTTCCATCATGGAAGGGACCATCTGGTCCACCTCGCGCCCCGGCTCGTGAACCAGGACCCGCCGCAGCCGACCCACCTCCGAGTGAACCCGGACCGCCGACGCCTCCTCGCTCACGCGGACTGTTCCAGTCGTCCGTGACGCACCACCTTCCGAAGCTGCGGGTGCGCCTTCCAGAGGTAGCCCACGAGAACCCCCACCGCCAGGAAGTTTCCGATGCCGATGCTCCACCAGGCCAGGGGACCCAGGAGGAACTCGGCCGCCACCGCCATCACCCCCATGAAGAAGGCCTCGAAGGTGATGAAGAGAAGGGCCGCTCCGATGAGAATGGGGGGCTGGCTCTCCGCCTCACTGGCCAGTGCCGACGCCGCGGTGCCCACCAGTCCGAAGACGGCGAAATGGAGCGGCGTATAGGCCAGGGCCACCCAGAACGATACCTGCACCTCCGCCAGGTCCGTGGCCCCCAGAAAGAAGACCGATCCCAGGGCCGAGGGCGTGAAGAAGGGTCGGCCCTGCACCAGATCCACCACCAGGAACCAGAGCGCCACCGCGATCCCCGCCGCCAACCCACCGACGATCCCTTCCCGCACGATCCGGCTGTCCGCCAACGCCTGGACCCACGAGAAGCCTTCCACCGCCCCGGTGAGATGGAAATAGTTCATGATGGCCAGACCGGCCAGCATGTTTCCGGTGAGCACCTCCACCCAACCCAAGCGGGCCACGACGTCGATCCCCGTGACCATGGCGCTGCCGAAGAAGACCACGTCGAAGAGGAGGAATCCCAGGACCACTCCCAGAATGAGATGGGGAATCCGCCGGAGACCGGACACCGCCCAGCCCACCAGGACTCCCACCACCATGAAGGCCGCCAGGTGAATGAGGCTGAAGAGGGCGATGAGGCCCGGGCTGGCCCGCATGTCGTCCATCCCGAAGAGCGCACTGCCCACCATGGCCGGGGTCCGGAGCGGCGCTCCCTGAGCGGCATCCACCAGAAAGAACCAGAGAGCCAGAACCACCGCCCCCACGGCACCGGCCACCGCGCCGTGCAGGAAGATGGACCCCGGGACCCGTCCAGCCGGCTCCCCACCCCCTCCCTCGCTCCTCCCCTCCGGTGGCTCCCGGTCCGCCACAGCTCGTCCAGCCAAGTGCCTCACTCCTGTGTAGATGTTGGAAATCAGACGCCTTTTTCACGGTCTCCGGCCAACGCCGCCGAACCCTACCCGCAGCGGGATCGCATGGTTCATCGAGGGTTTTCCGCGGAGACCCCGGGCGCGCTACCGTGGTCGTATGCCGGATCGGTAAAGGGCGGCACGGAGAGGCTGGAGGACTGACCCGCGGGTTGCCCGCTGACGCTGGTTTACCCCAGCTTACACACTGGTGTATCCGAGCGTGTGGGGCGCCGACCCGGTTCCTTTCCACACGCCCAGCCGGCCGATACGCCCAACCGGTCCACGCCCAACTGCCCTCCAGCGGTCGCCATGCCCTCCTCTCCGAGCCCAACGCCCCAACGACCCCCCGAGGTGGTGGTGGTGGGCTCGGGCCCCGGCGGCGCCACCGTGGCCCGGGAGCTGGCCCGCGGGGGGCGGGACGTGCTCCTGCTCGAGCGGGGGCGGGACTGGCGCGGCAGCCGGCTCTACGGCACCTACCCGGGGGCCCTTCTCTACGCCGACCGGGCTGCCCTCCTCTTCACCCGCCAGGGGATGAACATCGTCCGGCCCCTCATGGTGGGGGGAGCCACCAGCATGTACTGCGGGTGCGCCGCACACCCCCGGGAGTGGTGGCGGGAGCGCTACGGCATCGACCTGGAGGACCCGGCGGCGGAGGCGGCCCGGGAGCTGGGCGTGGCTCCCCTCCCCCCAGAGTTCAGGGGAGAGGCCTCCACCCGGATCGCCGAGGCCGCGGCCCGGGAGGGGATGGAGTGGGAGCCCCAGCTCAAGTTCCTGCGGCCGGAGCGGGCCGACCCCTTCGACTGCGGGGCCCATTGCATGCTGGGATGCCGGTGCAGCGCCAAGTGGAACGCCGGCGAGTACGTGGATCAGGCCGTGGAGGCCGGGGCCGAGCTCTGGACCCGGGCCCGGGTGGACCGGATCCTGGTGGAGGGAGGGGCGGTGCGGGGCGTGGCCGGGCGCCGAGGGGGCACCCCCTTCCAGGTGGAGGCCGAAACGGTGGTCCTGGCCGCCGGAGGCATCGGGAGCCCGGTGCTCCTGCAGGGATGTGGGATCGAAGCGGCCGGTCGGGGGATGGCCATGGACACCACCGTCATGGTCTACGGCACGGCGTCAGGCAAAGGGATCGGTTCCGATCCGCCCATGACGTGGAGCCACGCCGACGATGAGCTGGGGGTGCTCTACTCCACCCTCATCGATCCCTGGCTCATGTATCCCATCATCATGGCGCAGAAGGGGCTCCGGTGGTCCCTCACCTGGCCCCGGTGGGGCCGCACCCTGGGGGTCATGATCAAGCTCACCGACGAGATCAGCGGAGAGGTGTTGGCCGAGGATCAGATCAGCAAGGGGCTCACCGCCGACGACCGGGAGCGCCTGGACCGGGCACGGGAGGTGGCGGGCCGGATCCTCCGGCGGGCCGGCTGCGATGAGGACACCATCGTCTCCACCCCCCTTCGGGGAACCCATCCCTCGGCCACGGCGCGGATCGGGGAGGTGGTGGACACAGATCTGGCCACGGAGGTCGAGGGGCTCTACGTCTGCGACGCCTCGGTCTTCCCCGAGGCGCTGGGTCGACCCACCGTCCTCACCATCATCGCCCTGGCCCGGCGGCTGTCCCGGCATCTACTGGCCTCCGGAAACGGCTCACGAGCCGAGCCCGGAAACCCACCGGGGGCGCCTGCATGAGCGCGGCGCCCAGGGCCCTCTTCCTCCGCTTCCCTCGGCTGCCGGAGCAGCTCCCCCACGTGCCCCTGGCACGGGTTGCCACCCCC
>SKVI01000256.1 GCA_007129525.1 Gemmatimonadota bacterium
AGGAGCGCGCCGCCGATGCCGGGTTGGACCTGGTGGAGGTGGCGCCGGACGCCCGGCCTCCCGTATGCCGGCTGATGGACTACGGCAAGTACAAGTACGAAGAAGCACGGAAGGCGAGGGAGGCCAGGAAGAAGCAGCACACGGTCCAGATCAAGGAGGTGAAGTTCCGCCCCGGGATCGAGGATCACGACTACGAGTTCAAGACCCGCCACGTGCGCCGCTTCCTTGAAGACGGCGACAAGGTGAAGGTCACCATGATGTTTCGCGGCCGCCAGATGGCCCATCCCGAGCTGGGGATGCAGGTTCTGGAGCAGGTCGTGGAGGACGTGTCCGATGTGGGCCGCATCGAGAGCCAGCCGACCCGGGAGGGACGGACGCTCATCATGATGCTGGCTCCCAGAAAGGACAGCTGAGCGACCCTGGGATTCAGCCGAGGGTAGATCAAGACGGGTGGATCGTCCGCCCCGTTACATACTCGAGCCGGTGCACCGGATCGCTCCGGTGGGCGCAGCACGCCCCACGGCGCTGGCGATGGAAGGAGCAGACCATGCCGAAGATGAAGACGAACCGCGCCGCAGCGAAGCGCCTCAAGCGCACCGCCAAGGGCAAGCTGCGCCGGATGAAAGCGAACAAGAGCCACATTCTCACCAAGAAGCGGAGCAAGCGGAAGCGCAGCCTGAGGCAGCCGACCCTGGTGTCGAAGGCCGACGAGAAGCGCATGAACCGCCTCCTGCCCGGCTCCTAAGGAGGTCGTGACAAATGCCACGCACAACCGGTACACCGGCCCGGAAGGACCGGAAGAAGAAGGTACTGAAGGAAGCGAAAGGCTATTTCGGTGGCCGCAAGAACCTCTATCGCACCGCGAAGGATGCAGTGGAGAAGGGGTGGGAGCACGCCTACCGCGACCGCAAGAAGAAGAAGCGGAACTTCAGGCGGCTCTGGATCACCCGGATCAATGCTGCGGCCCGGCAGCACGAGATCTCCTACTCCCGCTTCATGAACGGCCTGAAGGAGTCGGGGGTGGAGCTGGATCGGAAGGCGTTGGCGGACCTGGCCGTGCGTGACCCCAAGGCGTTCGAGGCGCTGGCGGTCCAGGCCAAGGAAGCCCTGGGCCGGAGCTGACCGGAAGGCGAGCCCGAAAAGGCGAGGGCCGGTAGCGGCCTCACCTGTCAGTCTCAGATTCCAGGACCGGAAACCCCGGATGGGCCCCAGCGGCCCGTCCGGGGTTTTCCCATTCCGCCGCCACGTATAGGTTAGGACGTTTCACGCCCAACGCCCCCAACAACCTCGTGTTGCCCTGTCTATGACTCAAAACGGATCTCTGGTGGACGAGCTCCAACAGCTGGAGGCCCGGGCCCTCAGGGCCGTGGAGGAGGCCGCCAGCGCCGACGCCCTGGAGGACGTCCGCATCACCTTCCTGGGGCGCAAGGAGGGGCGGATCTCCGGAATCCTCAGACGGCTGGGTGAACTGGAGCCGGAGGAACGTCCCCGGGTGGGTGCCGAGGCGAACCGGGTCAAGTCTCGGCTCCAGGAGGCGCTGGATCGGCGGCAGGAGGTTCTGGAAGAGGCGAGCGGAACCGACGGTGGAGTGCTGGACCTCACCCTGCCCGGTCGTCGGCGATGGCAGGGGGGACGGCATCCCGTGACACGCGTGATCGACGAGCTGGTGGAGATCTTCCGCGGACTCGGCTTCACCCGGGCCCGAGGGCCGGAAGTCGAGACCGAGTGGTACAACTTCGAGGCTCTGAACACGCCCCTGGATCATCCCGCCGCCGACGAGCAGGACACCCTGTACCTGATGGGAGGCCACCTCCTGCGAAGCCACACCTCGCCGGTGCAGGTGCGGGTCATGGAGACCCATGCTCCTCCCATCCGGGTGCTGGCGCCGGGCATGGTGTACCGACGGGACTCCTACGATGCGACCCACACCCCGGGATTCGCCCAGCTGGAAGGCCTGGCGGTGGACGAGGGGATCACCTTCGTGGATCTGAAGGCGACCCTGGCGGAGTTTGCCCGACGCTACTGGGGACCCGGGACCCGAATCCGGTTCCGCCCCTCCTTCTTCCCGTTCACAGAGCCGTCGGCCGAAGTGGACGTGAAGCGGGCGGTGCAACGGGCTGACGGCACCGAGGAGGAAACCGACTGGCTGGAGATCATGGGGGCCGGCATGGTGGATCCGGCGGTGCTGGACGCTGCCGGCATCGATTCGGAACGCTACACCGGCTTCGCCTTCGGCATGGGCCCCGGACGGATCGGGCTGCTGAAGTACGGGATCCCCGATCTCCGGCTCTACCTCGACAACGACATTCGCTTCCTCCAGCAGTTTTCCGGCCGATGAAGGTATCGTATCGATGGTTGAAGGCGCTGGCTCCCGAGCTTCGGGCCACTCCGGAGGAGCTGGCCGAGCGACTGGCGGAGCGGGGCTTCCCGGTGGAAGCCAGGGAGGACCTGGCCGAAGGCCTGGAAGGTCTGGTGGTGGGAAGGGTCCTCCGCGTGCGGGAGCACCCCAACGCCGATCGGCTCCGCCTCTGCGACGTGGACCCCGGCGAGGGAGAGGCCGTGCAGGTGGTCTGCGGAGCGCCGGTGATCGCCCAGGGAGGGCTGTATCCCTTCGCCCCGGTGGGCTCGACCCTGCCCGGGGGCATGGAGCTGCGGAAGGCGCGCATTCGCGGAGAGACCTCCCACGGCATGCTCTGCTCGGAGAAGGAGCTGGGCCTGGGTCCCGACGCCGGGGGCATCATGGAGCTGGAAGGCGAGCTGGAGCCGGGCCTTCCGCTGGCCGAAGGGCTGGGCCTGAACGACGTTCGCCTGGACGTGGAGGTGACGCCCAATCGGCCGGATCTGCTCTCCCACAGAGGCGTGGCCCGGGAGGTCGCGCCCGGTGGTGAGGCCGGTGTCACCCTTCCCGACATTCCCGGGGAGGAGCCGGCTGCGGCGAACGACCTTGATCGCGTGGACACGGTGGTGGACAGCCGGGAGGCCTCGGGCGAGGCCGTCACCGTGCGCATCGACGCGCCCGAGCGATGCGGGGCGTACCTGGGACTGGTGGTCCGGGGAGTGCGTGTGGGGCCTTCGCCCGGTTGGCTCCAGACCCGCCTTCGGGCGGCAGGGGCGCGACCCATCAACAACGTGGTGGACGCCACCAACTACGTCCTGCTGGAGCTGGGGCATCCCCTGCACGCCTTCGACCTGGATCGGATCCAGGACCGCACCATCGTGGTCCGCCGGGCGCACGACGG
>SKVI01000242.1 GCA_007129525.1 Gemmatimonadota bacterium
ATCCTGCTCACTCCGGCGGTGGGCGCCGTGCTCATGTCGGCCAGCACCGTCATCGTCGCCGTCAACGCCCAGCTCCTCAAGCGGGCCACCCTGTGAACTCGCCGAGCGGTGGAGACGGGAGGACCGCAACGCCGATGCACGGGTAGCTCCGGTGCGCACGCGCCCGGTCCTCTTGACGGTATGGGAACATGAAGATCCTTGTGATCGAAGACGACAAGAAAGTGGCCTCCTTCGTGGCCCAGGGTCTTCGCGAGGACGGCTACACCGTGGATGTGGCCAATGACGGCGAGGAAGGGCTCCTGAACGCCCACGTCTACGACTACGACGCCCTGATCGTGGACGTGATGCTTCCGGGCAAGAATGGATTTGAAATCGTCCGCGACCTCCGCTCCAGAGGCCGGACCGTCCCCGTTCTTCTGCTCACTGCCCGGGACGCCTCGGAGGACGTGGTCCGGGGGCTCGACCTGGGGGCAGACGACTACCTCACGAAACCCTTCAGCTTCGATGTGCTATTGGCGCGCCTGCGTGCACTGGTGCGTCGAAAGGGAGCGGACCGCCCGGATCGCTTCACCTACGACGACGTGGAGCTGGACCGGATCCGCCACACTGTCCACCGGGGAGACGAGGCTCTGGATCTGACCCCAACGGAGTTTCGCCTGCTGGAGTACTTTCTCCGGCATCCGGAGGAGGTGGTGCGCCGTACCGAGCTCCTGGAAAAGGTCTGGGACCTCCAGTTCGACCCCGGCTCGAACGTGGTGGACGTCCACGTTTCCAATCTTCGCCGGAAGCTCGACAAGGCGGGCGGACCGCCGCTCCTTCACACCGTCCGGGGCGTCGGCTACACCCTTCGCAGTGAGGCGGTAGAGTGACCCGATCGTTTCGGTCCCAACTCGCTACTCGTTTCGCGGTGACGATGGCGGTGGCCCTCCTGCTCCTGGGACTGCTCGGGGTTCTGGCGCTCCGGGAGGCGCTGGACCGGGAGCTGGATGCCACGCTCATGGGAGTCGCCTCCGTCCAGGCCGGGTCGGCCACCGAACCCGAAGAGGGCGACATGCGCCTGCTGGAGTGGGAACTCACCCCCGCCGAAGCAGAAGCCGTTCGGGACTTGAACCGCTTCAGCCAGATCTGGACGGGGGACGGCAGAAGCCTCCTCAGGAGCCGGTACCTCACCCGCGATCTTCCACTGGACAGCGCAGCTCTCCGGGAGGCGGCCGCGGGAGAGCTCGTCTGGCGAGAACAGGACTTCGAAGGTGCCCCGGTCCGGTCCCTGTTCTATCCCCTCGGCCGGTTCGGTCCCGCCCACGAAGCCCACGTCCTCCAGGTGGCCGCGCCGCTGGAGTCCCGCAACCGGATGCTCCGGGACGCGGCACTGTTCGTGTTCCTGGTGGTGCTGGTCGTGACAGCGGGAACCTTCGCAGGCGGGTGGTGGCTTGCGGACCGGGCCCTCGGCCCGGTGCGACAGGTCACGGACCAGGCCGAGGAGATTGGAGCCGGAACCCTCGGCCACCGGATCACCGCCCACGCCGAAACGGAGGAGTACCGGGACCTGGTGCAGGTGCTCAACGGGATGCTCCAGCGGATCGATGAGGCGTTCGAAGTCCAGAAACGATTCACCGCCGACGCCAGCCACGAACTGCGCTCTCCCCTCACGGCCCTCCGGGCGGAGATCGAGGTGACCCTTCGACGGGCCAGAAGCCCGGAGGAATACCGGGCCGTCCTGAACAGCTTGCTCGAAGAGGTGGAGCGGCTGTCTCGGACCGCGGAGGACCTCCTGACGCTCGCCCGCTCGGACGCAGGGGTGATGGAGCCGAGGCTTCGCCCTGTGGATCTCGGCCAGATCGTGGGTCGAGTGGCGGAGCGAATTCAGAAGATGGAGAAGGCGAAAAGTCTGCGAATCGACACGCAACTCGCGTCCGAACTGGAGGTGCTGGCCGATCCCGACCTCCTCGATCGCCTGATCTGGAATCTCGCTGAGAACGCCGTAAAGTTCACCCCGGAAGGCGGTGCCGTGGAACTGGCGTTAGAGCGGCAGGGCGGCACACCGGTGCTCGAGGTGCGGGATACCGGCCCCGGTCTGACGAAGGAGGATCAGGCCCTGATCTTCCAACGCTTCTCCCGGGGCGACCGCGCCAGAACCCGGTCGCCCGACACCCCGGGGACCGGGCTGGGTCTGGCCATTGCGCACGCCGCGGCCGAGCTCCACGGCGCCGAACTCACCGCCAGGAACCGCTCGGACCAGGCAGGCGCCGTGTTCCGGATCCGCTTCACCGGCATGGTTCCGGAACGCCCACAGCCGGCGAAGACCACGTAGGCCGGAGGAGCCCGCGCCTCGGCAACCGAAGCACGCCTCCTCCTGGTCCTACGGTTCTTATAGCCTTACCTCGAGTGCGGGTGATCCTCCGGCGTGTCCCCATCCGGCCGCATCATGGGGCAATCCATGGCGCCGTGTCGCATCATCCCTTCGCCCATGGCTCCGTGCATTCCTCCGTGGTCCATGCCCCGCATCATCCCCTGCATCATGCGCTCCATACCTTCCATTCCTTCCATTCCGCGCATCCCTTCACCGTGCCGTTCGTGCATCAGCTCCATCTGCTCGGAGGTGAGCACCTCGTGCATGGAATCCATCATCTCGCGCATCTCGGCATGAAGCTCGGCGGACCGTTCTGCGAGCCCCTCCAGTTCAGCAACCTGTTCGTCGGTCAACTCCAGCTCCTCCGCCTGTCCCAGCAGGGCCTCGGGACCCATCATCCCTCCCATCATCATCCCCATCATGTGTCCCGCCGCCATGGGACACTCCTGCATCATCTGGTGCATCATGCCGGTGGGGTGGTCCTGGTCCGCGTGCTGATGGCCTGCATGGTCCTGGCCCAGGGCCGGGCTTGCCGAAGCCAGGACCAGAACGGCGGCCAGCGACAGCACTCTCGTCGTTGGGATCTTCATCGTATGTCTCCTCGGGTGGGTCGTCACTCTGAACGGTGAACCTCTCATGTGGTACCCGGTGGTCCCGTGGGACGGGATATCGTCGGGTACACCTTCATTGTACCCGGAACCGGCTGAAGCGGCCGTGAAGACCGGATGAAGATGTCTTCATGGCGCACATTGCGTCACCGGTTCGACCAGTGGACGTGACGGATTCGCCAGCCGTCGGAGGTATGCTCCAGGACGACCGTCTCCACGCCCTGGGAGTCGATCTCCCTGTCTCCGATCCGCCCGGCGGTGTGGGTTTCGGCCAG
>SKVI01000306.1 GCA_007129525.1 Gemmatimonadota bacterium
AGGCCGGCGTGAACATGTCGGGGGACCTGAAGAGCCCGGCCCGCGCCATCCCCCGGGGCACCCTGGCCGCCCTGGGGGTGGGGTTCCTGGTTTACATGACCATGCCCTTCTTCTTCAGCATGCGGGCCGACAGCGCGACGCTCATCGAGGACTCCCTCATCATGCGCCGCATGGCCTACTGGGGCCCCCTGATCCTCCTGGGGGCCATGGGGGCCACCCTCTCCAGCGCCATGGGAAGCGTGTTGGGCGCCCCCCGTGTCCTGCAGGCCCTGGCTCGCGACGGCGTCCTCCCGAGGCCGCTGAGGTTTCTGGGGAAGGGAAGCGGGGAGGACGACGCCCCGCGCATCGGCACCGTCGTGACCCTGGGGGTGGCGCTGGTGGCCATCTTCTTCGGCGACCTGAACATGGTGGCGCCTGTCCTGACCATGTTCTTTCTCACCTCATACATGACGGTGAACTTCGCCGCCGGCGTGGAAGGCTTCCTCAAGAGCCCCTCCTTCCGCCCCGCCTTCCGGGTGCCCTGGCCCGTTCCCATGGCCGGCTCCCTGGCGTGTCTTCTCATCATGTTCCTCATCAACGCCGTGGCCACCATCGTGGCGGCCGCGGTGGTCCTGGGCGTCTTCATCTGGCTGCAGCGGCGGGGCCTGGCCGGCACCTGGGGTGACGTCCGCCGGGGCATCTGGTTGGCGCTGATCCGGATGGGACTGCTTCGGATGGGCGACCGGGTCGACGCCCGCAACTGGCGGCCCCACCCCCTGGTCCTGGCCGGACCCCCGAGCCGGCGCTGGCCCCTGGTGGACTTCGCCAACGCCATCACCCACAACCGGGGGCTCGTCACCATCGCCAGCATCCTGCCGGAAGACGCAGCCGAGGGGGAACACCAGGCCGAGGTGGAGACCCAGGTCCAGGACTACCTGGAGCACCGGGGAGTCCAGGCCTTCGTGCGACTGGTGTCGGCCCCGGACCCCTTCACCGGCGCCGAGCGGCTGGTGGAGGCCTACGGGTTCGGCCACCTGGTGCCCAACACCATCATCCTGGGCGCCAGCGAGCACGTGGATCGCCGGGACCGGTACTGCAAGATGATCGAGACCTTCCACCGAAAGCAGCGCAACGTAATCGTCATCCGCGATCCGGAGCACGTGGGGTTCGGCGACCGGCGGACCATCGACGTGTGGTGGGGAGGGCTCCAGGCCAACGGGGGCCTCATGCTGGTGCTGGCCTACCTGCTCCGGACCAATGTGGACTGGCAGGAAGCGGAAGTGCGCCTCAAGCTGGCCGTCCCCACCCGGGAGGCCGCCCGAGACGCCCGGGCCAGCCTGGAGGAGCTCCTGGCCGACCTCCGGATCGGCGAGGTGAGGCTCGATGTCATCGTGGCGGGCGAACGGCCCTTCCCCGAGGTGCTGAAGTCGGCCTCGGTCGACGCCGACATCGTCTTCCTGGGAATGGCTTCGCCCACCGACACCGAAGAGGACTTCCGAACCTACTACGACCGACTCCAGGAGATCTCCGCCGGCCTCCCGCCCACAGCCTTCGTCCTGGCGGCGGGCACCCTGGAGTTCGCCGAGGTCCTGGTGGATCGGGCATAGAAATCTGATCGGAAGGCACGGGGAGCCGCACGACGCTCCTGCGAAACCGAAGCGCCCCCCGGCGGTACTACCTGAGGACGCTGTCCCGGGACCGGCTCTCCTCACCACGACCCGAGCTATGCACAACCAATCCATACACACACGGTCGATGTCCGTCAGGAGCCTTCTCACCGCCGCTGTGGCCCTCCTTCTCATGGCGCTCTGGGCGCCGGAGGCCTTCGCCCAGGCCCGCACGGTTCAGCCCGGCGCGCCCGGCTCGCCCAGCACGGTCCTGGATCCCGATGACCTGACGATCCCGGAACGGCCCCAGCATACCGAGGCCGACGTCCTCTTCATGCAGAACATGATCCACCACCACGTCCAGGCGGTGGTCATGAGCCGACTCGCGTACGAGCGCACCGACCGACCGGAGATCCTCCTCCTGGCCGAGCGGATCGAGAGGAGCCAGGACGACGAGATCGCGTTCATGTCACGGTGGCTCGAGCTCCGGGACGAAGAGGTGCCGGAGGTGGACCTCGACGCCGAGATGCACCTCGACCACCGCCGAGACCAGCACCACGACCAGCATCATCACCACGCTGACGAGCACGCCGACCACGAGATGATGGCCGGCATGCTCACCCCGGAGCAGATGGACGAGCTGGCGGCGGCCCGGGACGAGGAGTTCGACCGGCTGATGTTGGAATACATGATCCACCACCACGAGGGAGCCATCGAGATGGTGGGCGAACTCTTCCGCGCGCCGGGCGCCGCCCAGGACTCGGACATCTTCCAGTTCGCCTCCCACGTGGAGGCCGACCAGGAGGCGGAGATCCTGCGCATGGAGCGACTCCTGTGGCTGTGGAGCACGGACACGAGAGCACACCAGTAAACAAGGAATGAGCGAGATGACGACACCAAACGTATCGGACGCCGCAGCCTGTCTCCTCGCCGCAGGCTTCCTTCTGGCAGGCCTCTGGGCCCCGGCCCAGGCGGCGGCCCAGGACTTCACGCTGGGCGGAGACGATGATCCCAGGGTGGGACTGGCCGCGGGTTGGATGGACGCCGAGGAGGCCTCGTGGAACCTGGAGCTCCTGGTGAACGTCCCCCGCCCCGACGGCTTCTACAACCCCGACGACCCCGGTGATTCCCGCTTCGTCAACTCGGACATGGCCTACCAGGGCAACCTGGTGTTCGTGGGCAACTACAACGGGATCAACATCTACGACGTCTCGGACCCCACCGATCCCCAGCTCCGCACCAGCATCGTCTGCCCCGGCGGTCAGGGCGACGTCTCGGTCTACGGCGACCTCCTCTTCATGTCGGCACAGGAGCTCAGGGGCCGCATCGACTGCGGCGACCAGGGCACCGAGGGGGAAGTGGACCCGGAGCGGTTCCGGGGCGTGCGCGTCTTCGACATCTCGGACCTGGACAACCCCCGCCAGGTGGCGGCAGTGCAGACCTGCCGGGGCTCCCACACCCACACCCTGGTGACCAACCCCGACGACCTGGAGACCCTCTACGTCTACAACTCCGGGACGAGCCCGTCGCGCCCCTCCGAGGAGCTGGCGCGGTGCGTCGACGAGCGGGACCCCGAGCACCCCGAGACCGCCTACTGGAGCATCGACGTCATCGAGGTGCCGCTGGCGACGCCGGAGGAGGCCCG
>SKVI01000203.1 GCA_007129525.1 Gemmatimonadota bacterium
GCCCAGATCAGCGGTGAGCCCCAGCTGGTGAAGGCTGTTCTCCGAGAAGCTCCCCTCGTCCTCCGACACGTCCCAGCGACCCATGATTCCCGCACCGAAGCGGGCGCTCTGGGCCCTCCTGGAGTTCAGCGCCATCGAGTAGCTTCCGAAGATGCCGTAGTCCAGGAAGGTGACGTTGTCCTGGTCGTCATCGTCACCGGTATAGAAGAGGTTCGACACGCGTCCTCGGCTCTCCACCGACCACCCCGGTGCCGGCTCCATCCGGTACGCCGCAGCGCCGATCACCGGAACGAAGTCCTCCACGAACGCCTCCCCGCGCTGCACGTCGGCCAGGAAGGCCACCACGTCCGCGAAGCTCTCTTCGTCAGCCGTCGTCAGTGGGAGGCGCGTTCCCAGCTCGAGCGAAAGGGCCGGACGCGCATCGAAGGCCACTCCGACGTACGGGTTTCCGAACACCGTGCTGGAACCGACGCTCTCAGCATCCCCCTTGAAATCGGCGAAGGCCAGGGGGAGGTCCACCCGAGCCGTGAGCCGGTCCGTCACGGGATGCTGTCCCGATGCGTACCAGATCGAGGTGGGCAGGGTGACGTCGAACTGTTTGAAGCTGGGGTGCGACACCTCAAGCCCGAGCCCCTTGCGAGGCGCTTCCGGCATGAGGAACTCCTGCCCCGCCAGGGGCGCAGCAAGGGAGAGGCCGCACAGCGCGAGGACGCATGCCCCTCCGACTCTCGAGGCGTTCATTTCAGTTGGCTCCTGTTGTTCCTTCTCGTGGTTCGTGTGGTGCGACGGCGTGCCGCACTGGAGACAACCTGCGCACCACCGATTATGGGGCGATTAACGGATGCGCACTCCTCGCCGAGGAGCGGTCGTGGTCGGCGACCGAAGTGTGAGGTAAGACGCCGCCCGTATCATCGGGTCGCAAGCTCGTCCTCCCACCGCCACTGAGAGGGACTCGCCATGTGGCCTTCCACTTCCGGGGCTCACCGTCTCCTCGCGGAGCTGAAGCGGCGACACGTCTTCAAGGTCGCCGTCGCGTACTGCGTGGCAGGCTGGGTGGCCATCGAGGTCGCCGACACCACCTTCCCCCTCCTCCAGCTTCCCCAGTGGGGCGCCTCCATGGTGGCGGCCCTTCTCATCGTCGGGTTCCCTCTGGCACTGGTGTTATCCTGGGCCTACGATCTCACACCGGGCGGGGTGGTACGAACCATCGCTGCGGAGGACTCGACTGCGCGCGTCCTCCTTTCACCCGCCGCTTCCTCCGCCTTTGCGTTCCCCACGTTCGAGCTCATCGGCCGGGACCGGGAGGTCCGCGAGGTCACACAACTACTGAGCCATCATCGTATCGTGACCTTGACGGGCCCCGGGGGAATCGGAAAGACCCGTCTTGCCCTGGAGGTGCTGCATCGGCTTGACGACCCGCAACCGGAGGAGTCGTGGTTCGTGGAGCTCGCGGGCCTCCATGACCCGGAGCTGGTGGCCAGCACCGTGGCCCAGGCCCTGGGCGTCCGGCCCCTCCCGGACCGGTCCGTGCTCAGCACCCTCGTGGCGGTCATATCGGACCGGGACAGCCTCCTGATCCTGGACAACTGCGAACAGCTCGTTTCGGCCACGGCCGCCGTCGTCACGCGCCTGATCGGGCGGTGCCCCAACCTCCGGGTTCTCGCCACGAGCCGGGAGCCGTTGAGAGTCGACGCCGAGCGGGCCTATCCGCTGACGCCCCTCCCGGTGAGGGTCCCCGGCCCCGAGGGCGCGCATGTGGACGGTGCCGCCATGCGGCTCTTCGCCGAACGGGCCCGGGCCACGCTCCCCGGGTTTCGGATCACGGCCCAGAACCGGCGCGCCGTGACCGAGATCTGCGAGAGGGTCGATGGACTGCCGCTGGCCCTGGAGCTGGCCGCCGCCCGACTCCGAGTCCTCTCGCCGGCCCAGATCGCCGACCGGCTGGAGCGCTCCTTCGATCTCCTCTCCGACGGCCGCCGTGACCTCCCCGACCGACACCAGGCCATGGACGCGGCCATCGCCGGGAGCGTGGACCTCCTGACTCCCGCCGAGCGGAAGCTGTTCACCGAACTCTCCGTGTTCCGGGGCGGATTCGAGCTGGATGCCCTCGAATCCATGCTCGCCGACGATCCGGACATCCTCCTCGACCGGGTGACCCGCCTCGTGGATCGATCCCTCATCACCGTGGACGGAGGGGTGGATCCCCGCCGCTTCCGTCTCCTGGAGGCGCTGCGGCACTTCGGCCGGAGTCGGCTGGAAGCCGAGGCCCTTCAGGACCTCGAGCTCCGGCACCTGGCCTGGTGTGCCGATCTTGCGGAGGCGGCCAACGCCCAATTGAGCGGACCCGAGGCTTCAAAGTGGCTTCAGCGGCTGGACCGGGAACAGGACAATATGCGGGCCGCCATGGGGTTCGCCCTGGAACACGGGCGTGCGGTGGACGCCCAGCGCATCGCCGGTGGCCTCTCCTGGTTCTGGTTCCGGCGCGGATACGCGGTCGAGGCTCGCGTCTGGCTCGAACGGGTGCTCGATGCCGCCGACGACGTGGTCCACCCTCCCCTGCCCAAGGTGCTTCTCGGGTTGGCCGGCATCGACTATCTGGACGGCGCCCTCGCCCAGGCCAGCGCACATCTCGATCGGGCCATCGAGCTGTCGGAGCGGATGGGAGAGACCCGGGTTCACGCCCGTTCGCTGGTGACCGCAGCCTACATCCGAGCGGCCGCGGGCGACCTGGACGTTGCAAAGCGAATGGCCCGGGAGGGCCGTGAGCTGGCCCAGGCTGGGGGCCATCGTGATGTGGAGACCGAGGCGTTCACCGCCCTCGGACAGATCGCCAGGGCGGAGGGCAGACTCGAGGAATCCCAGGCCCTCCTCCTGGAGGGCGTGGCCGGCGCCCATGAGATCGGTCACCGGTGGCAGGAGTCCTCCGCGTCCTGGGTACTGGCCAAGATCGCACTGGACCAGGGCGATCCCCGGGAGGCGGCGGAGCGGGTCAGGTTGTGCATCCGGCTCATGTGGTCGGAGGGTGACTGGACCTCCACCCTGGTGGGCCTTCACACCATGGCTGCGGCTGCGGCCGGCCTGGGGGAGTTCGAGCGAGCTGCCACACTCCTGGGAGCCGTGGCCGCCGCCGGCGAACGGATCGGGTACTCCCCCGAACGGATGGACCCCCAGGACGCGAAGCGGGCCGTGGCCCGGGTTCGGGGCGGCATCGATCCCGAAAGCTTCC
>SKVI01000295.1 GCA_007129525.1 Gemmatimonadota bacterium
CGGCTTCGATGCGCTTACCGCGGCCCAGGACGTGGCGACGGGAGTGCAGCTCGGCACGGTCGTGGGGCGAGGCACCTCTCGCATCGGGAACCATGACGACGACCTTTTCGTTGCCGCCGACCTGTACGCGGGTTGGGGTTCCGTGTCGTCGTTCACCGCGTTTCGGGTCGAAGGCGAGGCGCGCCGGGATTCGGGAGGGGACCACTGGGACTCCCTGGTGGGAAGCGGACGGCTGGCTTGGTATCTCAAGCCGGCCGACGCCCACGTCGTCATCGGGAGTGTGGAATTCAGCGGTGCCGCGCGGCAGCGGATTCCCTTCCAGCTCATGTTGGGTGACCGTGAGGGTGGGGTTCGGGGCTACACGGGCTCGCGCAGCGCCGGCGCGATGCGGACGGTTGTGAGATTGGAGGAGAGATGGGCGATCGGTCGCCTCACCCGGCACGGATCGTTCGGCCTCTCCGGCTTCGCGGACGCGGGATGGGTGTGGGCGGGCGACGCACCTTTCGGGATCGACAGTGGTATGAAGGTAGGAGCGGGTGTCGGTTTTCTGGCAGCCTTTCCGCCCGAATCGCAGCGCCTTTGGCGAGTCGATTTCGCGGTTCCGTTGAGCTCGGATGCGCATGCGGGCTGGGAAGTGCGGTTGGCGACTTCCGGCACCCGACACTTCTGGAAGGAGCCAGAGGACCTGGCACGCGGACGAGCCGGTGCAGCCCCGTCGACGATTTTCGGCTGGCCTTGAAGCTCCGTCCGCCTTTGCGAAGCTGCCATCCCCCCGAACCGATTTGTCGGCGGGTCGCCTTCCTGCGATATTTCGATGCGTGAGAGCCCCCTGAGCGGGAGTCCCATGAGCGAGAGTACCCTGAGCAAGAGTGCCGTGAGCGAGAGCCCCCTGAGCGAGAGTCCCCTGAGCCCGGAAGCGGCGGCGGCGCTGCCCGAGAATGGACGGATCACCGTCGCGCTCATCGAGGACAATCGCCTCGTGCGGGAGGCCCTGACCACGCTCCTCAACCGTTCCCCGGACATCCGGGTCATCGCTGGGGATCCCGAAGGGCACGAATCGATCCTGCGGGGGCTGAACCCGGATGTGATCCTTCTCGATCTCGGCCTGGAGAATGGAGACAGCCTGCGACTGGCCAGGAAGGTCCTGAAGGACTTCCCCGACGCCAGGATCATCGTGATGGACCTCCTTCCGGCCTATGAGGAGCTTTCGGAATTCGTCGTCTCGGGCGTGTCGGGCTTCATCATGAAGGATGCCAGCATGGAGGTCGTCGTGGGCACGATCCGGGCGGTGGCGGCGGACTTGAAGGTGCTCCCCGACCAGATGACCGGCACGCTCTTTTCCGAGATCGCCAGGGAATCGGTTACCAACGGGGGAACGCAGGACCACGATTCGGTGCGCATGACGCCCCGGGAACGGGAAGTCATCGACCTGGTTGCGGAAGGGATGAGCAACAAGGCAATCGCCAAGGAGCTCCACATCTCCATCCACACGGTCAAGAGCCATCTTCGCAACATCATGGAGAAGCTGACCCTGCACTCCCGATTGCAGGTTGCCATCTACGCCCACGAAAGGGACAGCGGCTCATAGCAGGCTGATCAGGTCATCCATTCCCCGCCCGCCCGTTCGATCGTTCGGGCGTCATCATTTTGAGCGATACCCGGCGACGTGACACTGGGCTATGGTTCGTGGAGACTCTTTCCCTCCAGTGCGTCCTCCTTTCGCTGAAGTGGCTCCGGATGGCTCTGCGGCTGGTGAAGCCGAGGACGCATGAGGTTGCTGTGGTACCATGGAATTTCAGAATCGCGTTTCGAAACCCCAGAGGAAGTGGGCATACGGGTACGAAATCTCTCCGCCGATGACTCAGGAGCGTCTGACTGCCATCGAACACCTGCTCCAGGAGGAGCATGCCAACGCGAAGCTCCGGACGCGTACCTGGCAGGGCAGGTTCGTCGTTCAGGAACAGGTCACGCACCTTCTGGTCGTGAGCGACAGTCCCGACCAGGAGTTGGAGGTCAATCGCAGGCTGGAGGCGGAGTTCACCCGGCTTGAGGCGGGGTTCTCGCTCACCCCTCCCATGCCGCTGGATGATGGTGAGCAGCCCCCGTTTCTGACCCCTGGAGCAACTCCGGACGCCTGATCGGGGCGTTCAGTGCTTCTCGACCGGGACGAGCAGGGTAACCCGGGTGTCCTCTCCAGGTCGACTGTCGACGAGGATCGCTCCCCCGTGACTCCGGATGGTGCCCCCCACCTCCGCCAGGCCGAGCCCCCGCCCGATGAACCCTGTGGTGAAGAAGGGCTCGAACATCCGGGGGACAATCTCCGGGTCGATCCCTTGCCCGTCATCACGGACCTCCACTCCCACGAAGTCTCCCGGATCGGGGGGAGGCCCGATGCGATTTCCCCCGAGGGTGTTTTCGTCCAACGACTCCCGGAAGATCCGGATCCGGATCCGTCCTCCTTCCGCCACGGCCTCCCCGGCATTGGCGACCACCTCCCGCACCGCCTGGCGGAGCCGACCTTCATCTCCCCTGACACGAGGAAGGGAATCCTCTATCTCAAGGGTGAGTTCGACTCCGGCTTCGACCCCCTCCCGAAGCTCGTCCTCGAGCTCCGCTACCAGTGCCCCCACGTCGACGGAGGCCATCGGCCCGCCGAGATCCCCCACCGACGCGAGAAGACGCCGGGTCACGCTCGCAGCCTTCGACGCCGCCTCCAGTGCGGCATCGATCCCCTCCCGTAGCTCGGGTGGCTCGCGTGCTGCTTCATGGGCCATCAGGAGGTTGCCCTGGATCACGGTGAGCAGGTTGTTGAACTCATGGGCCGCCCCTCCTGCCAGGTAGGCCAGTGACTCGAGACGCTCTGCACGGGCGGTTGCCCGGATCAGGGCGAGTCGCTGCTTCTCCTCCGCCTTCCGCTCCGTGACCTCCCGGACGACTCCCACGGCTCCGTGCATTCCTCCGTCGGCTCCCAGCAGCGGGGAAAGGCGGACTTCGAAGTGACGAAGCCCGGGTCCCAGCTCCAGCTCGTATTCGAACCCGACCGCCGACTGCTTTTCGGAAGTCAAAGCCAACGCTCGCTCCAGGGGTTCGGCCACATGCGGGGGCAGCACTTCGGAATGATGCCGGCCGACGAACTCCTCGGGAGGTCTGTACAGCTCGTCTCGCCCCCCAGGCTGGAAGTACTCCCGGAACCGTCCCTCCAGGTCGAA
>SKVI01000165.1 GCA_007129525.1 Gemmatimonadota bacterium
ACCTGGCCAAGCTTCTGCGTTCAGGAGGCAACGTGATCCTCCTGGACGAGCCCACCAACGACCTGGACGTGGACACGCTTCGGGCGCTGGAGGAAGCGCTCCTGACCTTCCCCGGGTGCGTGGCGGTCATCTCCCACGATCGCTGGTTCCTGGACCGTATCGCCACCCACATCCTGGCCTTCGAAGGTGATTCCCGGGTGGTCTGGTTCCAGGGGAACTACCAGGAGTACGAAGAGGACCGCAAGCGGCGACTGGGCGAGGACGCACTCCAGCCGAAACGCATCCGCTACCGGAAGCTGGTGCGCTGAGGAGGCGCCGGTGGCATCCTCCCGCTCTCGCACGGTGGGGCTGGCCTTCCTGGCCCTCCTGGTGGTGGCCACCTTCCTGGTCCGGCGCACCGGAATGCTCCCGGAACGAGGCGCCGAGTTCGACCCGGTGGACTACCAGGAGGCCCCGGTGGTGGAGGCGGAAGATGCCCATTCCGTGGTGGGCGAACGGGCGGTGGTCTGCGGCACCGTGGCCAACGTCACCTTCGCCACCGGCGTCGGCGGCCGGCCCACCTATCTGAACCTGGAGCGGGCCTACCCCGAGCAGCCCTTCGACGCGGTAATCTGGGGCCGGCACCGGGACCGCTTCGAGTCACCCCCCGAGACGGCCTACCGCCACCAGCGCATCTGCGTGGCCGGCCGGGTGACCACCCACGAAGGGGTCCCCCGGATCGAGGTGACCACGCCGGAGCAGATCCGGATCGCTCCGGGAAGCTGAGCCGGCGGGTCCAGGCTACCGGGCGTGCTCGGCCATGAGGTCGGTGGCCAGGAAGGAGAGCCGGACCAGGTGCGAGTGGGCGCGCTGTCCGTTGGTGAGGATGGCCACGCCCAGCTTCCGGTCCCGGTTCCCGTGGATGAAGGCGGTGTAGCCGCCCACGCTTCCCGAGTGCGCGATGTAGCGCTCCCCCCGGCGGGTGGTGGTCCACCAGGCCAGGCCGTAGCCGGCATTCCTTCCCCCCCATCCCCCGGCCATGGGTCCGGTGAACCGGTCGAACTGGCGGGTCTGCATGAGCTCCGCGGTCTCTTCCGAGATGAGGCGCGTCCCGCGGAAGTTCCCGCCGTTGAGCGACGCGATGACCCAGCGGGCCTGGTTCTCCACCGTTCCCCACGCCCCTCCGGCCGGCCACTCGGCGAAGCGCACCCGGGGGATGGGCCGTTGGGCGCCCGTGTCGGGATCGGGCCGGTAGGGAACGGCCAGGACCTCCTCCATGGCGGGACTCGGGGCGAAGTCGGTGGAGTTCATTCCCAGGGGGTGGAAGACCCGCTTCCGCATCTCCTTCTGGAAGTCTGAACCGGTCATCTCCTCGACAAGATGGGCCACCAGGGTGAAGGCGGGGTTCGAATACCGGACCCGCTCTTCGGGAGCGCTCCGGACGTCGAGCCCGTACTGGAGGAATTCGTCCATGGGGCTGGGCACGGTGTCGGCCCAGACGGGCACCGACGAGAAGCTGCCGGCGAGTCCCGAGGTATGGGTCAGGAGGTGCCGGAAGGTGATGGGACGATCCGGATCCTGCCCCTTGATCTTCAGGTCGCCCAGGTAGGGGTCGATGGGATCGTCCAGGGCGAAGTGACCCTCCTCCATGAGTTGCAGGAGGACCGTGGCCCCCATGGTCTTCAGGGTGGACGCGATGATGTAGACGGTCTCGGGCGTGGCCGGCGTCCGGGCCCTGAGGTTCGATTCGCCGTAGCCGGCCGTCCACACGATCTCGTCACCAGCGGTGAGGGCAATGGTGAGGGAAGGAATCCGGCCCTCCACCATGGCTCTGCGAATCTCCGGCTCCAGTTCGGCCCGCACCCGGTCCAGGGTCTCGGCCGGCAGCGCCTGCCCCGCCAGCGCATCCGGGCCCGCCGGGCTCAGCGGCGTCAACGCCAGCAGGAGGAGAAACGGCACTGCCAGCCGCGCCACGGCGCGAAGTGGGTCGTGGGGTCTGGTCATGGGGTCGGTCGGGGTGTGGTTCCCCCGCGTGGGGATCGGTATGACCTGCTTCCGGTGATGGTCTGCATAATGGTCGTCTGCATCCGGGGAAGAGTAGGCGCGCCCGGCCGCGCCGGGCAAGTGCACACCTCACCCATTCCCCTGCATCCATCGGTTCCGCCAGCTCGGGGGAGCGGTCAGGAGCGCTTCTCCTCCCTCCAGTCGATCCAGGATGCCCTCCAGCGCCAGGCGCACCCGCTCCACACGCCCGGCGTAGTCCCGACGGGCCGCCACAATCCCCCCGCCAACCCCCACCGCGACACCCGGAACCGCCAAGACGGGAAGCGACACGATGGCCCCCAGGCCCAGGCCCAGCCCCATACCACCCAACCCCAGGCCCGCCATCCAGCCCGCTCCCATCTCGGTTCGCACCGACGACAGGTCCGCCACCAGCGCCACCAGGGAGTTCTCCGCGTCCACCGCCTCGAGGCTGAGCTCCACCGAGCGGGTACGAGCCAGGTCGTAGCGTCGGCCGCCCCAGTTCAGGCCGCGCTGCAGCGAGGCCACGAACCCCTCGGCGGCCTCCCAACGCGACCGATACCCTCGCTTTCGCACTTTCCGAAGGCTCTCGCCCACCTTCAGGTACTCCTCAAGCTCCAGCATCAGGTCGTCGGGTACGCCCGGAACCACCCGCGTAGCCCGGACCCGCGCGGTACCTATCAATCGGCCCATGACCCCCTCGTCCTCGACTGTCACCGGCGCCAGACTTTCGGCCCGAAGCTCGCCCAGGGCACGACGCAGGTGCTGGGGTGCGAGGCCCACCTCCCGGCCGATCCGGAGCACCTCGGTCTCGGAGATCCGCTCTCCTTCTGCCTCGTCGGATCCGGCCACCTGGAGTTCGATGGCCCGCCCGATCACCCGGTCCAGCTCGCTCCGGTCCAGGGCCATCTCGTGGTCCCCGTCAAGTCGTTCTCCGCTCACCGCGCCCCCCTGATCATGTCAACGTCCGGAGAAGCTCTCGGGCCTCGTTCCGGAAGACCCGGTCGGGGGGTTGCCGGACGGGATCGGCCAGGAGCTCCTCAACCAGATTCCGAGCCTCGTCGATCCGACCACGTTCGGCGTGTAGCCGGGCCAGGTCCAGGCGGTAGAGCGCCATCTCCGGGGCCAGCTCCTGGGCCCTCTGCAGATGAAGCTCAGCTCGCTCCCAGCTGGCCTCGCGGAGGGCGGTGCTTCCGGTGAACGTGCG
>SKVI01000181.1 GCA_007129525.1 Gemmatimonadota bacterium
CCGCAGTGCTCCAGCAGATCCCGGAGCTTCGTGCCCACGGGCACGATGAGGTTTGCCGGCGAACGCACCCCCCGCCCGGTGACGGTCACGATCCGTTCCACCAGCGGGAGCCCCGTCTCGAACACCTCGGCGATGGTGGCCACCGAGCTCACGTTCTGCACCAGCGCTCCCACGTGCATGGGGAGGCTGCCCCCGGGGACCTCCCGTCCAAGGAGCGACCGGATGAGCATCTTCTCGGCCCCCTGGGGATACTTCACGGTGAGGCCCGCCACCGACACGTCCAGGTCGGTGGGAGCGCTGCGCCGGAGGGCCTCGATGGCGTCGGGCTTGTTCAGCTCCACCCCGATGACCCCCCGCTCCACTCCCAGCGCCCGCATCATGACCCGCAGCCCCAGGTGCACCCGTTCCGGGAACTCGACCATGGTCCGGTGGTCGGTGGTGAGGTAGGGCTCGCACTCGGAGCCGTTCACCAGGACCGTGTCGATGGGGTACTCCGGAGGCGGGGACAGCTTCACGTGCGTGGGGAAGGCGGCGCCCCCCAGTCCCACCACTCCGGCCCGACGGATGGCGTCCACCAGCTCCGCCGCGTCCAGGGTCTCCCAGCGGGGCACCAGTCGGGGTCGGGGAAGCTGGGTGGAGAAGCGGTCGACACGGATCCGGATGGCCTGCTCCCAGCTTCCGTCGGGATGGGGCCAGAAGTCCACGTCGGCCACCGTTCCGGCGGCCGAGGCGTGGATGGGCGACGAGACGAAGCCCTGAGGCTCGGCCACCAGGTCTCCCCGCTCCACCCGATCTCCCCGCTCCACGATGGGTCGGGCCGGCTTGCCCGCGTGCTGGCGAATGGGAAGCACGACCTCCTCGGGAAAGGGAAGGCGCCTGGTGGGAAGGTGGGCGGTGAGATCCTTGTACTCCGGCGGGTGAACGCCGTGGGCAAAGCCTCCGCCGTTGAGCCCCCAGCGCTCGAGCAGCCGGCCCACCGGACCCCGCACCACCGGACCGGCCATCAGTTGAACCGCTCCGCCCGCTTGACCCACTTGTCCAGGTCCTTCTCGTTGGGATCCAGCGGCGTTCCCGGATGGATGATCTCGATGGTGCAGCGTTCCGCGGCCTTTACCAGCTCAGCGAAGGTTCCGGCATGGGGATCCTTGATGTACGCCTGCTTGTTCTCGTCGTAGGCGAACATTCGGTCGTTGATCTTGATGCACTCGTCGCAGGTCGTGCACCGGGCCGTCTCGATGTACGGCTCCAGGGCGATCCCTTCGTCGTCGTCCTCCTCCTCATCGGCCTCTTCCGCCTCGACTTCGGGCTCGGCCACCGCGGCGGGGGCGGACGACGCCTCCCCGTGAGCCTCCGGCTCCTGGCCGCGTCCCTCGGAGGCTGGAGCTCCGGCCGGTGAGCCCCCTTTCGACCGTTCTCGGGCGCCTGGGTCGCCCCCATTGGGGCCGGGCCACCCCTCCATCTCCCCCGGCTCCGACGACGGAAGCGGCGGTGCCGAAGCCGCTTCCTCCAGAAGCTCGGCCAGCGTCATGCTGCCGTCGCCGGCCTGCAGGAGTCCCTGTGCCATCCGCCGGGCCACCATGGCGGGGTACCGAGCCCGGAGCTCGTCCATCTTCGCCTCGTACTCCTCCTTGAGTTTCCGGACCCGCTCGTCGAACTCGGTTTCCAGCTCCCGGGCCACCCCGCTCCGGACCGAGTCGGCCAGCTCCTGCCCGGCCATCTGCCGGAGAAGCGCCCAGTGCTCCAGGCGCTCTTCGGCCAGGGTGACGATCTCCTCGGAAACCTTCATCCGCTCCAGGCGCCGCTCGTCCCCCAGGGTGTGGATGAAGGGCGTCCGACCCTCCCGGTCATCGGGAGAAAGGGCCACGAAGTCGTGGAAGGGGACCAGGTCGTCGTCCCACTTCTCCTTCGGGATCCGCGTGAAGTGCTTTCCGAAGCGACCCTCCGTGGCCGCCCAGTCCGCAGTGGTCAGCGGAAGCTCCATCTCCCGGGACTCGCCCTCATCATCCACGTACGCCAGGGTGTAGCTGGGCCAGGACTCCGCGGGGGAAGGGTTGCCCTCCAGGCTCAGGCGGTCAGCCAGCGTATCTCCGGCGTCCGGATCGTACGTCAGGAAGGGGAAGGCCCGGCTCTCCAGCGCCAGGCGGGCCGCGCGCACGGAACCGTCGTCAGCGGTGCCGTGCTCCACCGGGCAGGGGGTATACAGGTTGAAGAGAACGGGCCGCCGGCGCTGGAGTCCCTTCAGCACCCCCTCCAGCAGGTGGGTGGCCGATGCCTGGGACGACTGGTGGACGTAGACGCCCCGGTGGGCGATCCCGATGAGCCCCAACTCCTTGCGGACTTCCTCCTTGCCTCTCTGAGCGGCCCCGTAGGCGGCCATGTCCGAGACCTGTCCCGTGAAGCCGCTGGTGCAGGCCTGCCCGCCGGTGTTGGAGTAGACCTGGGTGTCCAGGACGATGACCCGGATGGGCTTTCCGGACGACAGAAGCCGGGAGAGGTTCTGGAACCCGATGTCCAGCATGGCACCGTCCCCGCCCGTGGCCACGATGGGCGGACAGAGGGCGAACTCCTCGTCGGTGAAGTCGCGCCAATCCAGCTCGGACAACTCCGCGTCGTGGACCTCCGGGTCGTATTCACCGTCCAGCTCCAGCTCGGCCCGCCGAACGTCCCGGACCCCGTCGGCCATCTTCCGCATGTGGCCTTCGAAGATCCCGATGGCCAGCGACGGAGCGTCCTGGAAGAGATGGTTCACCCACGGGAAGGGATACGGGTTGTAGGGATAGGTGCTCCCCCAGACCGACGAGCAGCCCGTGGCGTTCGTCATCCCGAGATGCGCCCGGCCTCGCCCACCCGGTCCCTCCGTGTAGCGCCAGCGAAGATCCTTCAAGCGGTCCATCAGGCGGCTCACGCGCTTCAGCCGCTCCTTCTTCTCCGGAGCCAGGGGAAGGGTGACCCCACCCTCCTCCGCCCAGGCGTCCGCCGCGTCGATCTCCGCTTCTGACGACAGGAGCTCCCGGGCCGTGCGATCCAGCTCGGCGATGAGTCCATCCAGCCGTTCCACGTGCTCCGCCACCCGGGGTCCCATCACGGCGTGGATCGCCGAGGTAACCAGGTGCATGGCCGTCTTCTCGCCGCAGCCCATGCAGGCGCCGTCGCCCCCCACCATGGAGAGGTAGTTCTCCTTCTTCAGGAGGAGGGAGGATAGGA
>SKVI01000221.1 GCA_007129525.1 Gemmatimonadota bacterium
ACGTTGGTGTCCAGAGGTTATCCATGCGGCGTGATTGCGCCGTGATTCTGCCGTGATCCGGGGATCACGCGGGCACCCAACCTCCTTCTGCCATGACGGGCGAGTTCTGATTCCCCCGACCAAAATGGGCGACTCGCCTCGGAACCGTCTCCGAGGCAATGCCCCTCGCGGTGCGGGCAGGAGGGCCGTAACTTGCTTCCATTGCTTCATCCCGCCGCATGCGAGCCTGAGCGCGGCGGGACGGGCAAACTCCCAGCTCCTTTCAACCAAACCGGACGTAGAGGATCTCATGCACTCGACCCGCTTTCGCTTCCTGACCGTTCCTCTCCTCGTGGCGGCCTTCCTCGTCGCCACCGGAGCAGATGCGACGGCACAGGATCAGTCGTCCTCCTCCGTACTGGACCTGGAGATGTTCTGGGAGCTCCAGACCGTCGGCAGCCCCCAGGTCTCCCCCGACGGAAACCAGGTCATCTACAGCCGGGGATGGATAGACCAGAAGAACGACCGCCGCCGTTCCGAAATGTGGATCATGAACGCCGACGGAACTCGAAAGCGGGTCCTGACCGAAGGATCGTCTCCGATCTGGTCTCCGGACGGAACCCGGATCGCGTTCCTCCGCGAGGGGGAACCGGACGGGAACCAGATCTGGATCCGGTGGATGGACGAGGAGGGCTCCGAGAGTCAGGTGACACGGCTCGACCGTTCGCCCTCCAGCATCCAATGGTCCCCCGACGGCGAGTACCTCGCCTTCAACAAGTCCGTGGCCGATCCGACGACCGACTGGGACATCCCGATGCCCTCCCGGCCCCAGGGGGCGGAGTGGACGCCGGGACCGAAGATCGTGGAGCGAGCCGTCTACCGCCGTGACCGGCAGGGCTATGTCGACGACTCGTACACGCACATCTTCGTCGTCTCCGCCGAAGGCGGCGCGGTCCGCCAGCTGACGGAGGGAGACTGGAATCACTCCTCCCCGCAGTGGGGTGCAGACGGTCAGGAGATCTTCTTCAGCGGCCTGAGGGAGGAGGACGCCGAGCGCCAGTGGCGGCACTCGGAGATCTACTCCGTGGACGTGGCCTCAAGAGAGATCCGCCAGCTCACCGACCGGCACGGCCCGGACTCCGGCCCCCTCCCCTCTCCGGACGGTCGCTACATCGCCTACCAGGGTGACGACTGGCACGACGACACGTACCGCAACCGCAAGATCCACCTGATGGAACCCGATGGATCGAACCCCCGTGTCATCTCCGGCGACTTTGATCGCTCGGTGGGAAGCCTCACCTGGGCGCCGGACGGAAGCGGGCTCTACTTCACCGCAAACTCCGAGGGCCACCGGAATCTCTACTTTGCCTCTGTCGACGGCGACGTTCGCCAGGTCACCGAAGGGATCCACCAGATCAATCTGTCGTCCATGACTGATGGCGGCGTGCTGGCGACGACCATCTCCTCCTTCCACGAACCCGGAGACATTCACCTGATCGACCCGAATCGCCCGGATCAATTCCAGCGGCTCACCCAGGTCAACTCGGACCTGTTTCGGGACGTCCGCCTCGGTGAGGTGGAGGAGATCTGGTACACCTCGGTCGACGACCTCGACATCCAGGGCTGGATCATCAAGCCCCCGGACTTCGATCCGGCCAACGAATACCCGATGATGCTCGTGATCCACGGCGGCCCGCACGCCATGTACGGCGTGGGCTTCAACTTCGGCTGGCAGGAGCACGCGGCCAACGGATACGTGATTCTCTACACGAACCCTCGCGGGAGCAGCGGATACGGGAGCGCCTTCGCAAACGAGATCAACAACGCCTACCCGAGCCAGGACTACGACGACCTGGTGATCGGGGTGGATTCACTGGTGGCCCGGGGATACATCGACGAGGACCGCCTGTACGTGTACGGCTGCTCAGGCGGCGGAGTGCTGACCGCCTGGGTGGTGGGTCATACGGATCGCTTCGCGGCCGCGTCCTCGAACTGTCCGGTGATCAACTGGATGTCCTTCGTGGGGACGACGGACGGGATCGGGTGGTACCGGAACTTCGAGCACTTCCCCTGGGACGACCCCACGGAGCATCTGGAGCGCTCCCCCCTCATGTACGTGGGTAACGTGACGACGCCCACGATGCTGATGACCGGGGAGAACGACCTCCGCACCCCCATGGCGCAGACCGAGGAGTACTACCAGGCGCTGAAGGTGCTGGGCATCCCGACTGCCATGCTGCGCTTCCAGAACGAGTGGCACGGAACGAGCTCGAACCCGACGAACTTCATTCGCACCCAGCTCTACCTCCGGAGTTGGTTCGAGCGTTGGGGCGGCCCGCCCGGCCCGATCACGGACGACCGGAACTGAGCCGCGGGCACGCCGCCTGGCGGGAGCGGGTGGCGGCCTGCCATCGGGCGGGGGCTGAGACGAAGCAGTGACCCGGGGCTTCTATCGAGCTCGAGCGGGGATACGAAAAATCAGGTTGTCGCCGCGGTTCACGCTGATGGGGTCGGAGATGAAGCCGCCGCCCGCCAGGAAGTCCACTTCTACCCGGAAGTCCCGCGTCCGCCAGTCCAGGGTGAAGCTTTCCGTCTGGTTGCCCCCCACGCTCCCGATCCGCTGGCGTTGGCCGTTCCAGTGGGCGAACAGGCGCGCCGAGTTGTAGTTCCGGTTCTCGACCTCGAGGGTGAAGGTGTCGTCGCTCGCCCCACCAAAGCCCCACACCGATTCGCGCTCACCCAGGGGAAGGCAGGCCGAGAAGGCCACTGTCAGTGCCGTCAGAACCAGGATCCCGCGAAGGGTCCGGAGGAGGGTTCCCGAGCGATCGGCATCGCGGCCCGGGACGCAGGAATGTTCTCTGATGGTGTCCACCAAGGTCCGGGATGGGGAGTACTTCGGTTTCGAGACCGCTTTCGAGTTGCTTGGCGTGCGACCGCCACGGCATGCGGTCCGCCCGTTACGGCAGCCGGATCGGGTGGAGCGTCCTCGGGTGGACCCGGGCTGACCCCCTCGAACCGGAAGCGGCCGTAGAAACGAGTGGTCCGGCCGGCGGGAGGGGCGGCCGGGCATGTGGATGCCTCCGTGGGCAGGAGCAGAGGGGGAGAGATTGTCAGGCTTCCCATTTTTCTACAAAGTGTGGAGCTGGAGGTTCCCATACCCGGTGGCGGGAGGTCGCCTGATCCGAACTCTTTCGAGATCCGGTTGCGGTGCCCTCTGGCCT
>SKVI01000376.1 GCA_007129525.1 Gemmatimonadota bacterium
GCCAACGCCCGGATCATTGCCGACTGGCTGGCCCGGCACCCCCGGGTCACCCGGGTCTACTACCCGGGGCATCTGGAGGAAGGAGACGCGGACTACGACACCTTCAACCGCCAGTGCGAAGATGCCGGGGGCATGGTCTCGTTCGATGTGGACGGCGGCGAGGCCGAGGCGTTCGGGGTCCTGAACTCACTCGAGCTCATCAAGCTGGCCGTGAGCCTGGGAGGCACCGAGTCGCTGGCGCAGCACCCTTCCACCATGACCCACTCCGACATCCCACCGGACCAGCAGCGCGTGATGGGGATCACCCCGTCCATGATCCGGCTCTCGGTGGGTGTTGAAGACAAGGACGACCTGATTGCCGACCTGGAGCAGGCGCTGTCGCTATTGTGATGAAAGGCGCCCCCCCTCGGGGGCCGATCCTCCGAGCCGCTGAGAACCCGGGCGCGCGCGCCTGAGATCCCACCCGCCGGGCCCGAACCCCGGCGCGCACCCCGGAGGTCCCGCCCGCCGGTCCCCTCAGAAGCCTGGCATGGAGTTGGCGATCCAGAACCACGCACCGGCATAGAGGCACAGGAGGAATGCGCCCTCGATCCGGGTGATCCGGCGCTGACTGAAGGCCAGCGGGAGCAGGACCAGCGAGAGCACCAGGACCGCCGGATATTCGACGAAGAGCACCCGCTCGGGGATGGGGATGGGGCGTACCAGGGCGGTGCCCCCCAGCACGAGGGTCAGGTTGAAGAGGTTCGAGCCCACGATGTTGCCCACCGCCAGGTCCGCTTCGTCGCGACCCACGGCCACCAGGGTGGCGGCCAGCTCGGGCAGGGAGGTCCCCACCGCCACCACCGAGAGTCCGATGGTGAGCTGTCCCACGCCCAGGAGCTCGGCTATGTCGGTGGCCCCGGTGACCACCAGGTGTCCGCCTCCCATGAGCATGATGGAGCCCACGACGACAAGGGCGATGGGACGGACCATTCCTCCCCGGCTCGGCGCCGCGGGCGCGTCCGGCATCGGCTCGAGTCGCCGGGCGGCCGCGCCCAGCACCTGGGGGCCCTGGCGCCGCCAGACCCGGGCCAGGTACAGCAGATACAAAATGAGAACCACGGAAAGGATCAGCCCATCGAGGCGCCCCACCTCAAGGTCCAGCATGAGGGGGAGCACCGCCATGGTGACCAGCAGCATCCACGGGATGTCCCGCCGGATCACGCCGCCCGCCACCTGCATGGGGCGGATCAGCGTAACCAAGCCCAGGATCAGGCCCACGTTGGCCAGGTTCGAGCCCAGGACGTTGCCCACGGCCAGATCGGGACTGCCCTCCAGGGCCGCCAGGACGCAGACCACGAGCTCGGGGGCCGACGTGCCTACAGACACTACGGTCAGGCCCACCACCACCGGCGACACCCCGGCCACGGCGCTGATGTGGGTGGCGCCCCGGACCAGCCACTCCGCGCCCAGGTAGAGGAGCACCAGACCTGCCACCACGAGCCCGGCGGGTAGGAGAATCATTCCTCCCGTCTCCGGAGCCACTCATCCAACTCATTGTCCGACTGACAGTTGACGATGTCACCAGACTCGAGCCATCCCCGGCGGGCCTGGTTCAGCCCCTCCTCCATGTAGTCCAGGTGGGCAATCCGGTGGGCATCGGTGGAGGCCACCACCGGCACCCCCAGCTCCCGGGCCCGAAAGAGGTGCCGGTCGTGCAGATCCAGGCGTCGGGGGTTCGTGTTCAGTTCTACCGCCACGTCGTGCTCCAGAGCCGCCTCCAGCACGGTCTCCATGTCGATGGGATAGGGTTCCCGGCGGTTGAGCAGGCGTCCGGTGGGATGCACAAGCACGTCCACCAGGGGGTGGGCCAGAGCCCGGGTGACCCGCTCGGTCTGGGTCCCGGCGTCCAGCGCAAAGTGGCTGTGGACCGCCACCAGGACAATGTCCAGCTCCTCCAGGATCTCGTCGGGGAGATCCAGGGACCCGTTCCGGAGGATGTCCACCTCCGAGCCCCGGAGGATCCGGATTCCTTCCACCTCGTCCCGCGTCCGGTCGATCACGTCCCACTGCCGCCGGAGGCGCTCGGGGGTGAGCCCGTTGGCCACCGTCACGGCCTGGGAGTGGTCGGTGATGGCCATGTACTCGTAGTCCCGCTCCCGGCAAGCCTCCGCCATCTCCCGGATGGAGTGCGCCCCGTCACTCCAGGTGGTGTGCATGTGGAGATCGCCCCGGATGTCGGCAAACTCCACCAGGTCGGGAAGCTCGCCGGCCTCCGCGGCCTGGATCTCGCCCCGGTTCTCCCGGAGCACCGGCGGGATGAACGGGAGCTCCACCGCCTCGAAGACCTCCTCCTCGGTGGCCCCGGCGATTCGTTCGCCCCGTTCCGGGTCGGGCTCCGGTCCGTCTGCGTCCCCATCGTCCGGGGCGGTGCCCGGGTCCGCCTCCTCGGCAGCGGCCCCCTCGTCGTCCGGCATCCGAAACACCCCGTACTCCGACACCCGGAGCCCCCTTCCCTGGGCCCGCTTCCGGATCTCCACGTTGTGCTCCTTCGAGCCGGTGAAGTAGTGCAGGGCCGCGCCCCAGCTCTCGCGCCCCAGGAGCCGGAGGTCCACCGGCAGCCCGGAGCGGAGCACGACGCTGCCCCGGGTGTCGCCGGCCATCTCCACCCGGTCCACGTCGCTGAAGGAGGTGAAGCGCTCCATCACCGCCGGGGCGTCCTCGGCCTCCACCACCGCCAGCAGGTCGATGTCGCCCACCGTCTCCTGGCCCCTGCGGTAGCTCCCCGCCACCTCCAGGCGGTGGATGCCCTGGGCCCCCTCCAGGTGCTCCACGAGGGGGCGCAGATACTGGACCGCGTCGGCCCGCAGAAACCGCCCCTGGTGGCTCCAGTAGTCCTCGATGGCCTGGAGGATCTTCTCCACGCTCCGGGCCCCGAACCCCTCCAACTCCTCCACCCGCCCCGCCTCCGCGGCCTCTTCAAGGGCGTCTACCGTGGTGATGTCCAGCTCCTTCCAGAGCTTGGCCGCCTTCTTGGGCCCCACCCCGTCCAGCCGCGTGAGGGTGGCCAGCTCCCGGGGCACCTCCCGGGTCACCTCCTCCAGGACCTCCATGGTGCCCGTCTCCACCAGCTCCCGGATGTGGCCGGACAGGTCCTTCCCGATGCCCGGCAGCTCGGTGAGGTCCTCGTCCCGAGCCACCATGCCC
>SKVI01000032.1 GCA_007129525.1 Gemmatimonadota bacterium
CCGACCTTCCGGCGGCGCGGATCGTGGAGGCGGCACGCCGGGCTCGGGCCTCCGTCCTCCAGCTCCACGGCGACGAGCCGCCGGAGCTCCTCCGGGTCCTCGCCGGCGAGGGCGACTGGGAACTCTGGAAGGCCGCCCGGGTCCGGTCACTGGACGAGATCGAAAGGGCGGTGGCCCGCTATCACGGAGTGGCCCGGGCCCTGCTTCTGGACGGATGGCATCCGGACCAGCTGGGCGGCACCGGTACCCGGTTCCCGTGGGAGGCGCTGGAGGCCCTCCGAGGACGCATTCCCGCCGACCTCGAGGTGGGAGTCGCCGGCGGCCTCGAACCCGGCAACGTGGCCACGGCAGTGACGAGGCTTCGCCCCGACATCGTGGACGTGAGCTCGGGCGTGGAGATCCGGCCCGGGATCAAGGAAGCCGGACTGGTGGCCGCCTTCGTGGAACGTGCCCGGACAGCGGCGGGGAAAGCCGCCGAGGACACCTCCCGGGACCACATCGACTCCCCGAATCAGCCGCACCAGGCGGACGGCACGGAGGCCCCATGACGACTTCGCAGGCCCATACGCACTCCGACGGCGCGGACCAGGCGGCGACTTCTTCCGCCCGCTTCGGTCCCTTCGGTGGCCGCTACGTGCCGGAGACCCTCATCGCCGCCCTTGACGAACTGGAGGAGGCCTACCGGGAGGCCCTGTCGGATTCGGACTTCTCGGACGAGTTCCAGGCTCTGCTCCGGGACTACGTGGGACGGCCTTCGCCCCTGACCCGGGCCCGCCGGCTGGAGTCGGAGGTGGGTGCGGGGCCCATCTACCTCAAGCGGGAGGACCTGAACCACACCGGGGCCCACAAGATCAACAACACCATCGGCCAGGCCCTCCTGGCCCGGCGCATGGGCAAGGAGCGGATCATTGCCGAGACCGGCGCGGGGCAGCACGGGGTGGCCACCGCCACGGCCTGCGCCCTCTTCGACCTCGAGTGCGTTGTGTACATGGGGGCCGAAGACGTGGAGAGGCAGGCCCTGAACGTCTTCCGCATGGAGCTGCTGGGCGCCGAGGTGCGGCCAGTGGATTCAGGGACCCGCACCCTGAAGGACGCCACCAACGAGGCCATTCGCGACTGGGTGACCCGGGTCGAGGACACCCACTACATCATCGGGTCGGTGGTGGGACCGGCTCCCTTTCCCCGCCTGGTGCGCGATTTTCAGTCGGTGATCGGCCAGGAAGCCCGGGAGCAGATCCTGGAGTTGGAGGGACGGCTCCCGGCCTCGGTGGTGGCGTGCGTGGGGGGCGGATCCAATGCCATGGGGATCTTCCACCCCTTCGTGAATGACGCCGACGTGAGGCTGGTGGGGGTGGAGGCCGCAGGGGAGGGGATTGCCAGCGGACACCACTCTGCTTCACTTTCTGCAGGGCGGCCCGGTGTGCTCCACGGCGCCATGTCGTATCTTCTGCAGGACGAGGACGGACAGGTGGCGCCGGCCCACTCCATCTCGGCGGGTCTGGACTATCCCGGCGTGGGACCCGAGCATTCCTTTCTGAAGGACTCGGGACGGGCGCACTACGTGGCGGTGGACGACGAACGGGCGTTGGCCGGATTCCACCGGCTGGCCGAGCTGGAGGGCATCATTCCGGCTCTGGAGACGGCTCATGCCGTAGCGTATCTTCTGGATGAAGGGCCCCGCGAGGCCCGGGAGGGGCCCGTGGTACTCTGCCTTAGCGGGAGGGGAGACAAGGACGTGGCTCACGTGGCTCGGGCGGAGGGACGAGGATCTCTTCTCTGAGCGACGGCCCCGACTCCCCCGCCCAGAGTGGCAACTCGGAGACGGTCGTGTCGGAAACTCCAGCGGAAGCGGGACCCAAGACAGGCGCCATTGACTGGGAGGACCCGTCCTCCCTGCCTGTGGGGGCCGTCCGCGACCTCTTTCTGACCCTGTCCAAGGCCCTTCGCTCCTATCAGTTGTACGATCGCGACAACCCGGTATACCTCCGGTTCGTCGAGAATCTCCGGGACGCCTTCCGTCGGATCTGGGAGACCCGGGATCAGCTCCAGGTCCTGGTGGAGGAGGACCGGTTCGTGTGGATGGGCGAGGAGGTGTACCGCGAGGAGACCCGGTCGGGCTCGCTGGCCTTCCTGCTCTACCGTGACGGGATCCGGGACCTCACCTTCCAGAGGGGAGTGGAGGGCGACGAGTTGGAGATCCTCCTGGACGTGCTCCACCGGGTTCGGGCGGCCCGGCAGGAGGAGGATGACCTGGTGACCCTCCTCTGGGACCTGAACCTGGACCACCTGGACTACAGCGCCGTGGATCTCCTCCCCGAGGGAACCCTCCTGAGGGCTCCTGCCGATCCGGACCCCTCGGAGGTTGACGTCCGGGAGATCCTGGAGGGCGAGTTGGGTGACGAGGCTCCAGGGGGAGACCTGGGCCGGGCCGTCTCCGACGCCACCGCCCTGGACGACCTGGCGGCCATCCGGCCCGAGGACTTCAACCCCACCCTCTATGCCCTGGACGAACGGGAGCGGTCGTACCTGGAGGAGCAGTTCCACGAGGAGATGCGTCGGGATGTCAGGACCGACGTCCTGAACGCCCTCTTCGACCGGCTGGAGGACCGAGGCTACGCCCGGAAGCGGGAGGAGGAGATCCTGGATGCCATCCACCAACTCCTTCCCACCTTTCTGGCCCAGGGCTCCATCCGCCACGCCGCCCTGCTCCTGAGTGAGCTGGAGAAGGTTCGACGCCGGCCGCAGGCGCTCTCCGAGGAGGGCTTCGCCTCGGTGGAGGAGCTCATGGAGGCGTTCTCCTCGCCGGAGTCGGTCCGGGAGCTTGTGCAGGCGGTGGAGGGTGGGACGGTGGACGACGATGGCGACTCGCTGGCCCTTCTTCTCCGGCACCTGAAGCCCCGGGCGCTGGGTCCCCTCCTCGCCCGGGCCGAGGAGGTCTCCCGGCCGGAGGCGCGGCAGCTGATCCAGCGGGCCATCCGGAAGCTGGCCGAGGGAGAGGAGGAGCGGCTGGCCCGGTTCCTGTCCCACTCCGACGACGCGGTGGTGGCCGGCGCCGTGCGGCTCATGGGCGCCCTTCGGCATCGGCCTGCCGTGCCCACCCTGGTGCGCCTCCTGGAGGAGGGCTCGCCGCCGATCCAGGAGGCAGTGCTGGATGCCGCTCGGCGAATACCCACCACCTCCATGGCCGAGGCGGTGGAGCGCTGCCTGGTATCGGAGACCCGTGACCTCCGCATCGGCGCGGCCCGGGTGCTGGCCGAGATCCGGTACACGCCGGCCGCATCCTCCCTCCGGACGCTCCTGGAGGACCGAGACATGCGGGACGCCGACATCACGGAGAAGCTGGCCTTCTTCCAGGCCTACGCGGACCTGGCGGGAGAGGACGCCGTCGACCTCCTGGCCCGGATCCTGAATCACCGCGGCTTTCTGGGCCGCCGTGAACCTCCGGAGATGCGGGCGTGCGGGGCGCTGGCTCTGGGACGGGTGGGGACCGCTCGGGCCATCCAGGAAGTGGAGAGGGCCCGAAACGATGACGAGGCGGTGGTGCGGACCGCGGTGAAGCGGGTTCTGGCTCGACGCGAGGAGGATGGGGACCATGACTGAATCGGTCGACGTGCGTCCCCCCGCCGTGGCGGGGCCTTCGCTGCAGGACGAGGGTCGCCGGATCCTCTCGGGTCTCTACAGCGCCCTCCGGGCCCTCCGCTTCTATCCGATGGACAACGAGGTGGTGCAACGGGCACTGGGGGAATTCCAGGAAGCCATGGAGGGGTTCCTGGAAGAAGAGGGGGTCCTGGAGCTGCAGCTCGTGGGCGACTTCTTCTTCGTCAACGAGGAGCGGCTCCGCCTGGATCTCCGCAACTACTCCACCTTTGGCTCGGTGGCCGGAACCCTCAGGGAGCACGGGGTGGGGGAGGTGACGGTGCAGCAGGGGGTCACCATCGAAGAGTGGGTTCCCTTCCTGAACCTCCTGTTGCGTTCGCCTGAGGAGGAGGATCCCTTTGCGTCCTTCCGCGATGCCCTGGCAGGTACCCCGGTGCGGCACATTCAGGCCCGGGAGGTGCGCGACGACGTGGAGGTCGAGGAGGAAGACGAGGCGGTGGAAGGGGCCCGGCAGACGTACACGAAGGGGGTACAGACGGCCCGGGACATCCTCACCGACGTGCGCCTGGGCCGGGCGGTGAACGTCCGGCGAGTCAAGCGGGCGGTGCAGGGGATCGTGGACCAGGTCCTCTCCAACGAATCGTCCATCCTGGCCATGACCCACCTCCGGGAGTTCGACGACTATACCTTCACCCACTCGGTGAACGTGTGTATCCTCTCGGTGGTCATCGGGCAGCGCCTGGGGCTCGGCAGGACCGAGTTGTACGAGCTGGGACTCGGAGCCCTCTTCCACGACGTGGGCAAGATGCGAATCCCCAGCGAGACGCTGAACAAGCCTGGCAAGCTCAACGAAAAGGACTGGCAGCTCATGAAGGAGCACCCCGCCGACGGGCTGCTCCTCCTCTTCGATCTCCACGGCTTCATGGACATCCCCTACCGACAGATGCTCATGGCCTACGAGCATCACATGAAGCTGGACCTGACGGGCTACCCCCCCTCGAAGCGCCCCCGGGAGATGGGGCTCTACTCACGCATCGTGGGGGTGGCCGACGCCTTTGACGCCGGGACCTCGGTGCGCAGCTACCAGTACCGTCCCGCGGCTCCCGACGAGGTCCTCAAGGAGATGCTGAACAATCCGGTTCGGGGCTTCGATCCGGTGCTGGTGAAGGCTCTCATCACCGCTACCGGGGTGTATCCGGTGGGAACCCTGGTGATTCTGGATACCTTCGAGCTGGCGGTGGTGACCCGGGCCAACCCCGATCCGGCCCGGCTGCACCAGCCCGAGGTGAAGATCCTCTCCGATCCCATGGGCGTGCCGCTGGCGGAGCCCGAGCCGGTCCGCCTCGACCAGATCGATCCCCGCACGGGCGAGCCCCGTCGCAGCATCATCAAGACCGCCGACCCCAACCGCTACGGAGTCCGGGTGGCCGACTACGTCACCTGATCCCAGAGTCCTACGTCCTCCATGACCGAATCCGTCTCATCTGCGTCCACCCGCCTGCCTACCATTGCCGACGTGTTCAATCGGGGGCGGGAGACGGGCCGTGCAGCGCTGATCCCCTACGTCTGTGCCGGCTTTCCCGACGCCGACACGTCGCTGGCCCTGCTGCGTGAGGCCGCCGAAGCGGGGGCTGACGTCATCGAGCTGGGGATCCCTTTTTCCGATCCCCTGGCCGACGGCCCCACCATTCAGCGGGCCGCCTTCAGGGCCCTGGAGGCGGGGATGACGGTAAACGGAGCGCTGACGCTCCTCAGGCAGTTCAGAGTGGACCACGACACCCCCGTGGTTCTCTTCACCTACTTGAATCCCATTCACCGCTACGGAATGGACCGGTTCGTGGAGGCTGCCCGTGACGCGGGGGCTCAAGGACTGCTGATCACCGATCTTCCGGCAGGCGCCGACCCGGCGCTGGAGTCGGCAGTGCGCACGGGAGGCCTGGACCTGATCCGCCTCCTGGCGCCCACCACCACCCCTGCCCGGGTCTCCCGGGTCGCCGAGGGGGGGAGCGGCTTTCTGTACTACATCTCGCGCACCGGGGTCACCGGCGCCCGTACCGAGCTGCGCACTGAACTGGCCCGGGAGGTGGAGGCCATCCGGGCCAGGGTCTCGCTCCCGCTGGCGGTGGGCTTCGGGATCTCCACGCCGGAGCAGGCGGCGCTGGTGGGTGGCCTGGCCGACGGGGTGGTGGTGGGCAGCGCGCTGGTGGAGGCGGTGGAGACCGGTGGGGTGGAGGCCGGCGGCGCGTTTCTCCGCTCGCTTCGGGAGGCCATGGACCGGAGGGAGTAGCCCGGGGACCGTCAGTCTTCAGGGCGCAGGCGTTCGGCCAGCTGGGGGTCGGGTTCCACGAAAAGGGTTTCGATCCGGTCCGGCGTCACCGCTCCCGGTGGAGCCTTCCGGGGCTTCCGCACGTATTTCCGCCGGGTCCAGTCCACGGGCACGCTCCCGGAGTGCCGGGCCTCGGAGTTCAGCGCTGCCAGGGTGGCGGCCTCCGCCAGGTCCCGGCGAGGCGGATTGTCGTCCCGGTTCCAGCGCAGGATCACGTGGGCGCCGGCGGCCTGCCGGGCGTGGAGCCAGATGTCGTCCGGGGCCGAGTGGCGGAAGGTCAGGTCGTCGTTCTTCCGGGCTCCCCGGCCCACCCGGATTTCCAGTCCTCCCGAGCTCCGGAAGCGCCGGTAGGGGAGGGTGGGTTCGTCGGCTCCAGCTCCGGGGCGCCGGCCGGTCTCGGGGCCCAGAAGCCGGGCCACCTCGTCGGGGTCCGCTTTGCCGGTGCCCAGCCCCTCCACGATCTTTCGCCACCGGGCCGCCTCCTTCCGGGCCTCCTGGATCCGGGAGGGCAGCTCCGCCCGGGCCCTCTCGATCCGAGCCGCTTCATCGTAGTATCGCGCGGCGTTCTCGTGAGGTGAAAGGGCGGGGTCCAACTCCACCTCTACCGGATCGCCCTCGAAGTCGGTGAGAGTGGTGGACTCGGCCCCCTGCGGGATCTCGCCGTAGCGCGCCAGGATGAGGTCGCCCAGTGCACGAACGGGCTCCGGGTCCCGGGCGCCGTCCAGCTGGCGCTGCATACCCCGGGCCTTTCCTTCGGCCCGCTGGAGTCGGTTTCGGGCGCGCTCCAGCAGGCGACCCGGCAGGAGGAGCAGGCGGGCGGGCTCGTCAGTGGCGGCCCGTCGGGCTTCGGTCATGGCCTCCAGGAGGCTCCCGGCCCGCCGCGCGTCGTCCAGGGGGAGCGGGTACGGCTGGAGACCTCGCGGCGTCTCCACCAGCCAGGCTTCCCAGCTGGAGGGGTCCACGAGCTGTCGCCAACGCTCCCAACCGTCGCCGTCCAAAAGGGCGTCAACGTTGAGCGACGAGGTGTAGGCCACCGTGCGGAGGAGTGCACGGCGTCGCTCTTCGGGGTCGGATCCGGCCCGGGCCAGGATCTCCCGCCATCGCTCGCGGCTGAGTCCGGAGGCGTCGGCGTCGAGTACCTCCGCCCCCTCCCGACCCGTGGAGGGGGGCGGACGGTAGGTCGCGCCCACGGTGAGGGAGCGAGCCCGCTCCTCCCGGGGGACCAGGACGTGACGGATGACCCGGCTCCGGTGCCCCACCACGGCGGCGTTCCAGCGGTTTCCGATCCACTCCGCCACCAGCTCCACCCCTTCGTCCCGGCCCCGAACCCGCTGGAGGCTGAAGACCAGGGCGCTCTCGTCGGGAAGAGCCCGGACCTGAACGAGACGGGTGGCCAGGGGACGGGCCTCTTCCAGGGGCTCGGCTGCCGGGAGTCGGGTGAGCCAGCCCGCGGTGGGATGCAGCTCCAGGGTCAGGGTCATCTCTCTGAAGAAGAGGAGGACCCGGCGGGCGTCTCCGTCCAGGTAAAGGGCCCGTAGGCGCGCCCGGTGGAACTGGTTTTCCAGCTCCCGGGCCAGGGCGGCGGCAATCAGGGGATCCCAGCGCATGGACATGGTGGGAAGGTAACACCGCCGCCGGGGGCGTGTTCGATTCGACCCCCCTGGCGGCGCACCCCGGGGTTTGACACGTTTGCAGAGTGCGTCCATCCTCCGGCGCCCCGGATGTCGGCGCTCGGGAGGACCCTTCCCGATCCCACCTGGAATCCCCGTGTCCGAAGCGTCAAGCTCTCCTCCGCTCCGCCGGCCCACAGTGAGGGATTTCGTGGCCATGAAGCGGCGGGACGAACCCATTGCCGTCCTCACCTGTTACGATGTCCTCTTTGCCCGCCTCCTGGAGGCCGAGGGTGTAGATATGCTCCTGGTGGGCGACTCGCTGGGTCAGGTGGTCCTGGGCTACGACTCCACCCTCCCGGTGACCATGGACGAGATGCTGCACCACGGCCGGGCCGTGGTCCGGGGCGCGCCCCACACCTTCGTGGTCCTGGATCTGCCCTTCATGTCGTACCAGGTCTCCATGGAAGGTGCGATGGAGAGCGCCGGAAGAGCCATGAAGGAAGCGGGCGTCCAGGCCGTGAAGCTGGAGGGAGGAGATCCGGAGACCTGTGAGGTCGTGCGTCGTCTGGTGGGCGCGGGCATACCGGTCATGGGCCACCTGGGCCTGACTCCGCAGTCGGTCCATGCCCTGGGCGGGTACCGGGTGCAGGGGAGGGAGGAGGAGGCCGCGGCACGGCTTCGGCGCCAGGCGGCGGCACTACAGGAGGCGGGTTGCTTCTCGCTGGTCCTGGAGCTGGTTCCGGGGAAGCTGGCCCGGGAGGTCACCGACGAGCTGGAGATCCCCACAATCGGGATCGGGGCCGGGCCCCACTGCGACGGCCAGGTCCTGGTTCTTCCCGACGCGCTGGGCTTGAATCCGGGCTTCGAGCCCCGGTTCCTGAAGCGTTTCGCGGAGCTGGGCGAAGGGGCTCGGTCCGGTGTCCGGATGTACGTGGAGGAGGTCCGGGCCCGGCGCTTTCCGGGGTCGGAGCACACCTTCGGGGAGGAAGGGTGAGCCCCGGGCCCGAGCCCGTCAAGATCACCTTCGTGCCCGGTTTCACCATGGCGCGCAGCCGTCGTTCCCTGGCGGACGCTCTCCGCGAGATCCGGGAGCAGGGGCTCACCGTGGCTCTGGTCCCCACCATGGGCTACCTGCACGAAGGTCACCTGTCGCTGGTGGACGTGGCTCGCCGACACGCCGACGTGGTGGCTCTGTCCATCTTCGTCAATCCCATGCAGTTCGGCGAAGGCGAGGACCTGGACCGGTACCCCAGAGACATGGAGCGCGACGTGAAGCTGGCCATGGAACGGGGGGTGGGCCTGGTCTTCGCGCCTCCCCGCGAGGAGATGTATCCGGGGGGCGAGCCGGTGGTGACGGTTGATCCGGGCGCGCTGGCCGAGAGGCTCTGTGGAACGTATCGGCCCGGTCACTTCCACGGGGTGGTGACGGTGGTGGCCAAACTCTTTGGGTTGGTGCGTCCCGACGTGGCGGTCTTCGGACGGAAGGACTACCAGCAGGCCGTCCTGATCCGACGCATGGTCCGGGACCTGAACCTTCCGGTGGAGATCCAGGTGGGTCCCCTGGTCCGGGAGCCGGACGGGCTGGCCATGAGCTCCCGAAACGCCTACCTGAGCGACGACGAGCGAGCGCAGGCGGTGGGGCTCTTCCAGGCGCTGGAGGCGGCCGATACCGCGTTCCGGGCCGGAGAGGGGAGGCCGGAGGTTCTCCTGGATCGGGCACGCTCGGTGCTGGCGTCCCACCCGCTCGTGCGACCCCAGTACCTTGAGCTGGTGGACCCGGAGACGCTGGAGCCCCTGGCGGAGGCCCGGGAGGGAGCGGTGCTGGCGGCGGCGGTCCACCTGGGGAGCACTCGGATCATCGACAACCTGATTCTGGGAGCTGACCGGGCCGACCCCCGGGCCCGGACGGACTCCGACACGTCGGGGCAGGGAGGTGGGGAGTGAAGCTGCATCCCCTGGTGGAGGCGGCGGCTCGGGGTGAGCTCCCTCCGTGGGCCCGAGCCGAAGAGTCCCGTCGCGAACACATGGCCCGGGTGGCCGGGCTCATGGAGGCCTGGGCCCGGGGGCTGGGGCTGGACGTCCCGGAGGTGACCCGCTGGCGGGCCGCTGCCTTCCTGCACGACGTTCTCCGGGATGCGCCCGTGAAGGAGCTCGAAGCCCAGGCCCCGCCCGAGTTCCGCAGGCTGGAGGGTCGGATCCTACACGGGCCGGTGGCGGCCCGACGCCTCCGGGAGGTGGAAGGGGTCGCGGACCAGCCGCTCCTGGACGCCGTGGCCTTCCACACGCTGGGTCATCCGGAGTTCGGCGAGCTGGGCCGTGCCCTCTTCGCGGCCGACTTCCTGGATCCGGGCCGTCCGGAAGACGATGGCTGGCGCCAGTCCCTCCGGGAACGGATGCCGGACGAACGGGGCGCCGTGGCCCGGGCCGTGCTTCGGGCCCGGATCGGTCACTCGCTGGAGGTGGAGCGGCTCCTTCGGCCCGAGACGGTGGCGTACTGGAATGTCCTGGTGGAGGAGGCCGGGCGTGGGTAGACGGCGAGGGAGGTCCGGGGTCTGGCTCGTGGCCGGCGCGTGTCTGCTGGTGGGAGGGCTGGTGGTGGGCGCGCACCTCTTCGACGAGGAGATGGACGCCGGTTCGGTGCCTGCTCTGGAGGGCGACGACCGCGTGGAGCCCCCCGCCACCTGGGATCGGATCCGGGTGGAGGTCCTGAACGGGGCCGGCGTGCCCGGGTTGGCGGCCCGGGCACGGGACCATTTGCGAGCGGAGGGCTTCGACGTGGTGTACTACGGAAACGCTCCAAGCTTCGACCAGGAAACGACGGTGGTCCTGGCCAGGACCGAGCCCGCCGGCGCGGCCCGGGCGGTGGCAGGTCGGCTGGGTGTCACCCGGGTGGAGGTGGCGCCGGACTCCGCACGGTTCGTGGATGTCACCGTTCTGTTGGGCCCCGACTGGCCCGGCGAACCCCCGGACGATGCGGATCCGTCAGATGCCGCCGGGGTGGAAAACGGGGAGGCCTCGTGGTGGAATCTCCGACAGTTCCTGACGACCAGGGGCCGTGACGGGACCTGACGACGAATGCCGAATCCCCGGAGGGGAGCGAAGTGTCCAGAGGAAAGCGAAAGAATCGAGGTCGGAGTCGCAGAGACCGGGACGATCGTCGCCGGCGGCGGTCGAGCCGGGAGGAAAAGGACGCCGGTCGGAGCGAGGCGATGGAGTGGGTCAAGTCCATCGTCATCACCCTGGTGCTCCTGGTGATCATCCGGACCTTTCTGGTCCAGACCTTTGTCATCACCTCCGGGTCCATGGAAGACACCCTCCTGGTGGGCGACTTCCTCATGGTGGACCGGGTCGCCATGGGCACCCGGATTCCCGGTACCGAGGCCCGGACGCCCGGCTACTCGGAACCGCGGCGCTGGGACGTGCTGGTCTTCGATCCGGCCCACGAAGACCGGATGAAGCTGGTGAAGCGGGTGGTGGGCATGCCCGGAGACACCCTGGAGATGCGCGACAAGCAGCTCTACGTGAACGGCGAGCCCCAGGACGAGCCCTGGGTCCGCTGGGACGATCCGGACGGGGACGACCAGCACCCCTGGATGGGCTGGCAGCGGGACTACCTGGCGGGAGATGCCAGCGCCGACACGTACACCCCCACCCGGGACAACTGGGGACCCCTCCGGGTGCCGGAGGACAACTACTTCATGCTGGGCGACAACCGGGACTTCTCCCTGGACTCGCGCTACTGGGGGCTCATCGAGCGCTGGCGTATCGAAGGCCGGGCCCTCTTCTTCTACTATTCCTACGACCGCCAGTCTCCCACGCCCCTGCGCTTCGTTCGGGAAGCGCGCTGGGACCGGATCGGAGCCCGGGTTCATTAGGCGCTCGCGCCTGCCCGGGCCCGGGGTCCCTTCAGCTCCACCAGGGCGTTGGCTCTCAGCTGTCCGCAGGCGGCGTCGATGTCCCGTCCCCGGGGCTCCCGCACCGCTACGGACACCCCCGCCTCATCGAGGACGCGGCGGAAGTGCTCCACCCGCTCGGGCCGGGACGGAAGCCAGTCCTGGTAGGGGATGGGGTTGAAGGGGATCAGATTCACGAAGGCCTGAACGTTCCGAGCCAGCTCGGCCAGCCTGGGTGCAAGCCTCTCGGCGTCATTCACGTCGCGGATCATGGTGTACTCGAAGGTGACCCGGCGGCCTCCCTCCCGGCGGAACGCCTGGACGGCCTCCATGAGCTCAGGGAGGGGATGGCGCTTCTCCAGCGGAATGAGCTCGGCCCGGAGCTCCTCTTCAGGTGAGTGGAGGGAGAGGGCCAGCCCGAACTGTTCC
>SKVI01000297.1 GCA_007129525.1 Gemmatimonadota bacterium
CTCTCTGGGAGATGTGCACCCGCGTGTCGCCGTCCTCGATTTCTACGAAGTCCGCGTCCCCCACCGCCTGGAGTTCGGCCCACATCCGTCGGAGGTCGTCCACGGAGACCTTGCCGTCTCGGTGCCAGTGGACCCCCTTGTCCTGCATCATGTGCCGGTCGGCGATGTCGAGGCCGACCTCCAGCAGCGCCAGGGGGAGGTTCACGCTCACCCGGGTGTCGCCGGGCTCCTCTACGCGGACGTGGAACCAGCGGGCCTCCTGGGCCTCGGCCGGAAGCGCCGGAACCACTACGGCGGCCAGGGTCATGGCGAGGAGGCCGGTGGCTGCAATGCTAGTCCTGGTCATGATGTCTCCTGTTCGGTTCGACTGGATCACGGTCCGGGGCCCTCCTCCATGGCAGGAGAAGACCGTTCGGACACAGGGGACGGTCTGCCGGCCCCCACAAGTGTTCAGGCGACCCTACGAAAGGGAACAGGAGAGGGTTTCAGCGCAGGTCGGGCGTGGGAATCCATCCCACCGTCTCGACCTCGAGCTCGTCGCGCACGACGCCGACGACGCGGTCCGCGCCGAAGCGCATGGGGTGGAAGCCTTCCGGGAAGGTAACTGTGGCGACGAGGCTGCCCTCCTCGTCCAGGACGATCCACTGCCGTGCGTATCCGCGACGGTCGTGCTCCATGTCGAAGAGCTGGATCCATATCCGGCCGCCGTCGTCGCAGCGGAGTCGGGTGGGAGGAAGGGTCGGCTCCAGGTGGGGCTCGGCCATCTGGGCGATCATCCCGGCTCGCTCCCGCAGGGCCTCCGGCGTGTCTCCCGGCATGGGCTGGATCCCCGAGATCACCTCCACCATCCACTCGGTCACGAGCTCGACATCGGGGGACCCCATCGGCAGGTCCACATGGCTCCGGCTTCGCACGTCGCCGTCCATCCCCAGGCGGATCAGCTCGGAGGTCGCCCCCGTGTGGAAGACGAACTCGTCGCCGGGGCAGAGGTCCCAGAGGGGGCCGGCCGAGAGGGGGCGCGGCACGGGCTGTTCCTCCGGATCGAAGGTGGTGAAGTCGGCAAAGGTGACCAGGGTGCTCGGTTCGCCCCCGTCGTCCGGCACGAGGACGAGCTCGGCGGCCCAGAAGTCGTAGGCCTGCTGCATCTGCATGGGCGTGCCCGCGGGCGGCGGGGGATAGCGGTCCTGCAGGAGCCCCCCGTCGACATTCCATGTCCACCCCAGGTCGCCGTAGTAGACATCCCGGATCTCGGCGGGAAAGCTGAAGTCCCCCTCGACCTCCCGTTCCGACCGGAGGGTGCCGTCGGGCGCGAAGTAGCGGAGGGTCCACCGGCGGTTGTCCACCACCCCGATCCCGGCATCGCCGCCTGCTACCAGTGCCCACGCTGCACTGAACTCCCCGGGTCCGTCCCCCAGCTCCCCGAACGAGGCTTCGCGGATCCCGTCCGCATCATAGACGCGCACCAGCGGCGGATATCGCGTCAGGACCCAGGTGCGGCCCTCCGGATCCGTGCGCAGGTCGCTCACCTGCACGAGATCCGTGTCGTCGACGATGGCCGGCACGGCGGTCACCTCCAGCTCCACCGGTTCCTCGTCGACATCCGCCTCCGCGCAGCCCCACAGGACCAGGAGAATGACGAATGGAACGGCGCTGCGCATCCAGGGGGTTGGTCGCCACATGGTGGGTCCTCCATGGAAGGGTGCGGGGAGTCGGTTGACGTGGGGAGCCCGCGTCCAGAGGCGCTGTCGCGCGGCTCGCCCCACTTTCCCATCGGACTTCCAGACCCCATCGTAGCCTACATTCTCGCACCGAGCACGAATCCAGAACTCCAAGCGCATGGCAGCTGACTCTCCAGAGGGGCCCGAGGGACGTGTCGATCCGGACTTCGCGGCCGATGTCCTGAGTGACCTCTACCGCTACCGGCGCAAGCGCCTGTGGCTGACCTATCTCCTCTGGGGCACCCTGGGTCTCATGGGGGGGCACCGCTTCTACCTGGACCGTCCCGGGACGGGGCTGCTCATGCTCTTCACCGGGGGTGGGGGGATGCTCTGGTGGGTGGTGGACGCCTTCCTGATTCCCTCCATGGTCCGCAAGCATGCCCAGGAGCAGGCCCGTCGGAAAGGCGCGGGTCTGCCTCCGGTGGAGCTGGCCTTCATGCCGCCCCTGGACCCGGAGAGGTTGGCCCGGCCCCCGGCGTGGACCGCCGAATGGGCCCGGACCGATCCCGGCCGCCGAACCCTTCGCCTGGCGGGGGATGTCTGCGTGCTGTTGGTGAGCGCTGTGGCGGTGGCCGCCTTCGCGAAGCGGGAAGGGGTCTGGGAACCGGTCTTTGCCGTTCTCCTTCTGGCGGTGTTCGCCTCGGCGGGGCAAGCCATGGGCCGGTGGGCGGGCACGCCGGTCCTGGGGACGCTGCTCCGGTGGAGCCACCGATTGCGGCTCTTCTACTACTTCAACCGGCCCGGTTCGCCGCCAGCCCTTCTCCTGCGGTCCATCACTGCCACCATCACCGCACCCTTTCGGCCCAGGGCCCGGGCCGAGGTGCGGCTCTACCTCCAGCTCGGCGCCTTCTTCACCATTCTGTTCATCCTCATTGACCTCGGGGGCGAGCTCTTCGCCCTGGCCACCGGCGGCGGGATGCGTGCCGTGGCGGAGTTGTTGGGGACCTGGCTCCAGGAAGGCGCAATGACCTTCGTGGTGATCTACGCCTTCGCAACACCCATCGGGGCGGTGATCACCCTCCATCTCCTGGTCTCCCGAACCCACACCCTGCCGCGCCTGTTGAGCGGGCTCACGGCCGGCACCCTTCTCCTGGCGCTCCTGGTGTTCTGAACCGGTCCAGAGGGCTCCCGCCACGCGCTGCGCCCCACGTTCCGATCAGACTTCCAGAGGTCTGCCTCCGTCCTCGCTACGCGAAGCCGAAGAGGAGCGGGAAGAGGAAGGCGACGATGGCGGCCCATCCAGCCAAGACATAGAGGTACGCCATCTGCCAGCGCCAGAGGCGCAGGAACCTCCCCTGTCCCCGGAGGAAGCGCAGGTAGAGGAAGGCCGCACCGGAGAGGTTCACCAGGAGCACGATGTTCATGCCCAGCGCCGCAAAGCGGTTGGGGGTCCATCCCATCTCCGAGATCCGGCCCCCGATGGCCCAGAGGGCGAGCCCGTCGACGAGCAGCGCGGC
>SKVI01000175.1 GCA_007129525.1 Gemmatimonadota bacterium
ACGGCCTCCGCCGTGAGGCCACGGGCCTTCGCTACCGGGTGGAGTTCGATCTGACCCGCCCGGTGGAGGCGCCGCCGCCCCCCTGGGGCTCCGAGGAGTCGTCGTGAGGGCCCGGGGGGCGGGATTCGCCTTCGGAGTTGTCCTCCTGGCCCTGACCGCCGGTCCCCTGGGTGCAACCACCGCCGACACCCTCCCCCGGGTGCACGTCCTGGCCACCGGGGGCACCATCTCCAACACCGACGGCGACCGCCTCACTGGCGAGGAGCTGGTCCGCAGCCTGCCCGGAGTGGAGGAGGTGGCCCGGATCACGGTGGAGCAGTTCAGCAACGTGGCCTCCGGCTCCATCAGCCTGGAGCAGTGGCTGGCCATGGCCCGGAGCATTGACGACCACTTTGCCGGCGATCCCGAGCTGGCGGGCGTGGTGGTGACTTCGGGCACCGACACCATGGAGGAGACGGCCTACTTCCTGGACCTGACCCTGGCCCACTGTCGCCCGGTGGTGGTCACCGGGGCCATGCGGCGCGCCAACATGCTGGGCGCTGACGGCCCGGCCAACCTCTTCGGCGCCATCCGCCTGGCGGTGCACGGCGACGGGCCCCGGGTGGGTGCGGTGGTCCTGATGAACGACCTGGTCTTTCCCGCCCGGCAGGTGACCAAGGTCCACACCTCCCGTCCCGACGCCTTTGCCGCCCCGGGAGCGGGGCCGGTGGGGATGGCGGATCCGGACAGCATCGTCCTTCGTTCGGATCTGCCGGAACGCACGTGCGGCACCGCCCCCTTCGATCTGACAGGGGTGGATGAGCTTCCCCGGGTGGACGTGATCCACACCCACCTGGGAGCCGACGGCGCCCTCATCCGGGCCGCGGTGGCGGCCGGCGCCCAGGGCATCGTCATGGCCTCGGTGGGGCGGGGCGGAAGCACGCCGGGCCAGCGGGCAGCCCTGGCCGAGGCCCGGGAGGAGGGGGTCGTGGTGGTCCGGAGCAGCCGGACGGGGGCCGGACGGGTGCCGGTGGGCCGCACCCCGGAGTCGGAGGAGGTGGACGAAGGAGCCCGGGCCCCCATCCTGGGCGCCGACGACCTCAACCCCCAGAAGGCCCGGATCCTTCTCATGCTGGCCCTCACCCGCACCCGGGACGGGGAGGAGCTCCGGGAGATTTTCCGGCGCTGGTGAGCGTCCCCCGAACTTGCCCTCGTGCCGGAAGCCGCCGACATTGCCCGGAGCCGCGGGCGGTCCCGCAGACGGACCCGCGCATGCGAGCGGACCGTGAACGTCAATCCCAACGAAGGGTGATCATGAAGAGGAGCACACGTTTCGGAATTTCGACGCTGGGGGGGCTGGTGGTTCTGGCCGTCGTAGTCGGTCCCCTCCTGGCTCAGGCCACGCCCTACCGGACGGTGGACGAGGCCTGGGGTGAGCTGCCCGGTGACCGGGAATGGGGCGCCGTGAGCGCCATCTACCCGGCCCCCGACGGTCAGTCCATCTGGATTGCCGAGCGGTGCGGGCAGAACACCTGCACCGACCGGCCCGACGTGGATCCCATCCTCCACTTCGACCTCGACGGCAACCTCCTGAACAGCTTCGGCGCCGGGGAGCTGGCCTGGCCCCACGGCATGTTCGTGGACGACGACGGCAACGTCTGGGTGGCCGACGCCCTGGGCTTCGGTCAGCAGCCCGAGGGATGGGGGCACGTCGTCATCAAGTTCAGCCCCCAGGGGGAGAAGCTCATGACACTGGGCGAGCGGGGCGTGGCCGGTGACGGCCCCGAGCACTTCACCAAGCCCTCCGACATCGTAGTGGCGCCCGACGGCAGCATCTTCATTGCCGACGGCCACGACGCCGGCGGCGCCAACCGGATCGTGAAGCTGGACAGCGAGGGGAACTTCATCATGGAGTGGGGCGAGACCGGGAGCGCCAACGGCCAGTTCAGCGACCCCCACGCCCTGGCCATGGATTCGCAGGGACGGCTCTTCGTGGCCGACCGGAACAACAACCGGATCCAGATCTTCACCCAGGACGGGGAGTTCATCCAGTCGTGGACCCAGTTTGCCCGCATCAGCGGGATGTTCATCGACGACAACGACATCCTCTACGCCGTGGACTCGGAGTCGAACCAGAACCGGAACCCCGGGTGGAAGCGAGGCGTGTACATCGGGAGCGTGCAGGACGGCTGGGTTACCGAGTTCATTCCCGACCCCGAGCTCGACCCCGATACCTCGGGAACCAGCGGAGGCGAAGGCGTGGCGGTGGACGCCTACGGGAACGTCTACACCGCCGAGGTGGGTCCGCGCACGGTCATGAAGCACGTGCGGCGGGGCGGCGACGGCCCCTGACGCGGCATCATGCCCCCCGATGAGCTGAGCGAGAAGGTGGCCCGGGTCCTGGATCTTCTCCGGGAGTTCTACGAGGGTCGCCATCGGGGGGCGCTGGCCCGGGCCCGCCGGGATGAGGACGACCTTTTCATGCTCCTGGTCTTCAGCGAGTCCATGGGGATCCCCAACCCGGCCGGCTACTACACCCTGGAGCTCCTGCCCATCCTGTACGAGCGCTTCCACGAGTGGCACCTCCGCATGGGGATGGACCGCTCGCCCCTGGACCACTTCCGGTGCTGCTGAGCGGCGACCCCCGCATCGTCTTCGTAGGGGGGAAGGGAGGGGTGGGCAAGACCACCGTGGCCTCGGCGCTGGCCCTCCAGCTGGCCGAAGGAGGCCGCCGCACCCTCCTGGTCTCCACCGATCCGGCCCACTCCCTGGGCGATCTCTTCGGAGAGCGGATCGGCGACCGGGAGGTGGAGCTGGCCCCCGGCCTCCGGGGCATGGAGCTGGACCCGGAGCGGGAGGTGGACCGCTACCTGGACCGGGTCCGGGAGAACATGCAGGGGTTCGTGCAGCCCGACATGTACCCCGAGATCGAGCGGCAACTTAAGCTCACCCGCCGCTCGCCCGGCGCCGTGGAGGCGGCCACCCTGGACCGGATCTCGGAGCTCATGGCCGATCCGGGCGACGAGCATGACGTGGTGGTCTTCGACACCGCGCCTACCGGGCACACCCTCCGGCTCCTTTCGCTGCCCGAGGTCATGGCGGCGTGGACCGACGGTCTCCTGAAACAGCGGGAACGCTCCGACTCCTTCGGCGCTGCGCTCCAGCGGCTGACCGGCCGCGGTGGCCGGGAGGGC
>SKVI01000260.1 GCA_007129525.1 Gemmatimonadota bacterium
CCAGCATGGTCTGGCCGCTCACCAGGGGTCCCGGGGCGTGGCCCGTGTGGAGCGTGGTGGTGCCGTGGTTGCGGACCCACTCCACCAGGAGCTCCCGGGCGTTGTAGGCGTCCAGCGCCCGCAGCTGGGGCTGGATGGCCGCCGAGAGGTCCATCTGGTCCTGGTCGTCCGGCACGTTCAGGTGTCCGGCAAGGCCCACCACCGAGCGGCCATTCACCAGCCCGGGCGTCACCACGGCTCCCTCCAGAACCCGGTAGCCGTCGGGGATCGCCACCTCGTCCGCCGACCCCACCGCCTCGATGAGGCCGTCGGCCCCTACCAGCACCACCCCGTCGGTGATGGCCGGTCCCGACACCGGGTAGACCGTCTCGCCCCGTACCGCCACCTGGGCCGCCGCCGGGTCAGCGCTCCAGGCCATCGTCACGAAGGCAAGCACGAGCAGCACCGCGCCCATCGCCGCACCCATCGCCCGGGCCCTCATCGTCCCACCTCCCCGTCCTGCGCCGCGGATCTCCCGGTCGATCGCTCACTTCGGGGAAGGAGCCCGGCGCCACCCACCGCGTGGGCCCGATCCACCGGGTCGCTCAGGTCGAAGAGCCGCTCGCCGTCGATCCACGTCTCCTCCACCCGGGTGTAGACGCTCAGGGGGTCGCCGGACAGGACGAGGAAGTCGGCGTCCTTGCCCACCTCCAGCGAGCCGATCCGGTCTTCCAGGTCCATCATCTGCGCACCGGCCATGGTGAGGCCGTAGAGGGCCCCCTCCCGGGACATTCCCGCCCGCACCGCCATGCCGGCCTGCCGGAGGAAGTACCGGGAATCGGTGATCCAGTCGTCGGTGTGGAAGCCCACCACCGCGCCGGCTTCCTCCAGGTAGGCACCGGACCGGAAGTGGTTCTCCGCCGCCTCCAGCTTTCCGCCCGGGGCGTCCACCAGGATCAGCGAGGCCGGAAAGCCCGATTCGGCGATCTCCCGGGCCACGATCCAGGCGTCGCTCACGTGCTGGAGCACCAGCCGGAATCCGAACTCCTCCTGCAGGCGCAGCACCGTGATGACATCGTCGTGACGGTGGGTATGGTGGTGCACGATCCGCTCGCCGTCCAGCACCTCCACCATGGCCTCGAGCTCCAGGTCCCGGGCCGGCATCCGGTCGGGGTCGCCTTCGGCCTCGCGCACCCGATCACGGTACTCCTCCGCCTGCAGGTAGCGCTGCCGCACCAGGGCCGCGGACTGGGCCCGGCTCTGGGGGAAGGGAGGCTGGGGCCTGAGCGGGTTCGTCCCGTTGGCCATCTTCATCCCCCCGCAGATCTCGGTGAGGGGATCGTCGCAGACCAGGAGGTCCTCCACCCGCCGTCCGTCCCGCAGCTTCACGTAGGCGGTCTGGCCGCTCATGAGCTGTCCGGAGCCGGGCATGATGTTGGCCGCGGTGATGCCGCCGGCCCGGGCCCGAGGGAAGCCGTCGTCCCGCACATTCAGCACGTCCAGGATCCGGATGGCGCCGGAGATGGGGCCTTCCGTGCCCCAGTCCAGGTCCCCGATGTGGGAGTGGGTGTCCACCAGCCCCGGCATGATCACCTTGCCGCTCACGTCGTGGACCTCGGCGTCGCCGGGCACCTCCACCTCGTCGGTCGGTCCCACCGCCACGATCCGCCCCTCGTGGACCACCAGGGTCCCCGCGGAATGCGTCTCGCCGGTAATGGTGATGATCTCGGCCCCCTGGAAGGCCTGCGGTCGCTCCTGGGCCTCGAGGGCAGAGCCGAGGAGGAGGAGAACCGACGCCAGCACCAGGGGGACTGTGGCCGGTCCCCAGGAGCCTGCAGCCGGCGGTGTCTCGGCAAACCGGCCGAAGGGGCCGAACCGGTGGGAGACAGGACCACGAGGGGAAATCACGGGCGACCTCCAGTGTGAAGGGATACAGTGGGTTCGACGCCAGGCGGGCCGGCGACCCCGGACGGGCCAGAGCCGGCGGCGGGATGGAGCACGCACCCTCCGCCGAGGCCCCGCCTCCCGTCAGGCGCCGTCTCCCGCTCAGGCGCGGGAAACGTACGCGTACCACCCGGCGGACGGCAAGAATCGGCCCCTTCGTCCCGGACACTTCCTGATCGCCGCGCCGGCCGACGACAACGAGGAGCGGGATCTGGTGGCCGAAGTGCTCAAGTCGCACGGCGGGCACTTCGTCAACCACCTACACGGACTGGACCATCTCCAGTCTGGAAGAGTAGCGCGAGCGTGGCCCTCACCCACCCCGGTCCTCAGACCCACCCCTCAGAACCGCCACTCCCGGAAGATGGTGCTCCCCAGGACGCTGACCCGGTCGGGGGCCTCCTGGCGGAGGGTGGGCACGGCGGGAAGGAAGCGCGGCCGCCAGCTGGCGCGCCAGACCCAGCCGTGATCCGTCTGGTACTCCACCCGCACGCCGGGGTGGACCAGGGTGGTGCGGGCCTGGCCCGAGACGAAGAGCCGGGGCGTCACGTAGCGTCCCACCTCGATCTCGGTGCCCCGGAGGACATCCACGAACTCTCCGGTGGAGATCTCGGCCGGGAACTCGGTGGGCTGGATGTGCAGCACGTCCAGGCCCAGCACCTGTGCCGTCTCGGACTCCACCTCGGTGAGCATGGCCTGGAAGCCCACGGTTGCGAACTGCTGGGCGGCCCGCGCCGCCAGCGAGCCCACCAGGGGGCCCCCGGCGCTTCCCTGCCCCGACAGCGACGATCCCTGCTGCTGCAGAAGGGTGCCCGCCTCCCGGCCGAAGACCACGAAGCTGAGCAGGTCGGTCTGCGAGAGAGGCGGCTGTGCGGTGCTCTCCAACGCGGTTTCGAGGTCGTCAACGGTGCCCTCGAGGATGACACGGATGTCGAAGGCCTCCCGCCCGGGCACCTGCACCTCCTGCTCGGCGGTGAGCCGGATAAAGGGATCCAGCTCCCCGTCGGGTCCGAAGATCAGCGAGCCCCGGGCCAGGTCGAACCGGCGGCCCATGAAGGCGTACTCGCCCCGGTCGGTGTTGACGGTGCCCGTCAGGCTGATGGCACCGGGCCCGATGCCGGTCATCCGGACTCTCAGGGGGCCCACGGCAGGGGGAGTGAAGAGCTCCACGTTGGCCTCCATGGAGCGAAGCCACACGTCGCGGTCCACGTACACCGCCACGTCCACGCGCAGGTTCTCCAGC
>SKVI01000211.1 GCA_007129525.1 Gemmatimonadota bacterium
ACCCTGAGCCCCAGGGGCCGCTGGGGGTGAACGGCCAACTCGTGGGTGTCCCGGGGACCGTCGGACACCCGGTCCCTCCAGCTGGCGCCGCCGTCACCGGTGGTGACCAGCGCACCGGCCTCGATGGCCAGCCAGAGGCGGTCCGCATCGAAGGGATGGCACGCGATCCAGCGGACGTGGTGGGTCTCGGGCCGGGGCGGGAAGGCCCACTCCGACGAGGACGAGAGCTCCGTCAGGTCCCGACACTTTCGCCAGCTCGTCCCGCCGTCATCGGACCGAAAGAGGGCACTGGGCTCGCTCCCGGCCCACAGGAGCTGGTCCCGCACGGGGCTGGCGGCCAGCGACATGATGTGCTTTCCGTCCAGGCCGCTCGGCTCCCACGAGGCCCCACCGTCTTCTGTTCGGAACACTCCACCCCGGACGGTGCCGCACCAGGCCCGCAACGGGTCGCCAGGGGCGGCGGCCAGGCAGGTGGGGCGGTGACCTTCGAGTCCCCCTCCCTCCACGACCCCGGAGCCACCGGGTTCGAGACGCAGCACACGACTGTCGGTGGCCACCAGGAGTGCGGGCTCGTTCGTGGGCGGTTCAGGATCCATCAAGGCCTCCGGGATCGGGGGGCGGCGTACGCTCCCCATTGATACTCCGAGGCGAGCCCAATCCGCAATGCGCAAGGCGATGAGCCAACCCGAATATATACCGAAACCATTCAAACGGCGCGGGGTACCTGCGATCATGAAGCGATCCCTGCCCATCGTACGGGGGCGGGGTGCCGGAGGCGACCTTCCCAACCGATTCCAGCGCCTGCACGTGGAACTGGATCCGGAGGAAGCGCACGAGGCACCCCACGCCCGTCGCACCCGCTACCTGCGCGACCCGGCCCGGAGCATCCTCACCCGGAACGACAGCCCCGACGTGGGCTTCGACTGGAGCCTCAATCCCTACCGGGGGTGCGAACACGGGTGCGTCTACTGCTACGCCCGCCCCACCCACGAGTACCTGGGCTTCTCGGCGGGACTGGACTTCGAGAGCCGGATCCTGGTGAAGGAGGAAGCGCCCCGGCTCCTGCGACGGGAAATCGGCCGGCCCGGGTGGGTGCCGGTTCCGCTGGTCATGAGCGGGGTGACGGACCCGTACCAGCCGGTGGAGCGGAAGCTGGAGATTACCCGGCGGTGCCTCGAGGTGCTCGCCGAAGCCCGCCACCCCGTGGCCATCATCACCAAGTCCCGGCTGGTGGAACGGGACATCGACCTCCTGGGGGAACTGGCCCGCCACGGAGCCGCCCACGTCACCCTCTCGGTCACCACGCTGGACCGGCGGCTGCAGCGGACCCTGGAGCCCCGGGCAGCTCCGCCCGAGCACCGTCTGGCGGCCATCCGAACCCTGTCGGAGGCCGGCGTGCCCGTGGCGGTGAATGTGGCCCCGGTGATTCCGGGCCTCACCGAACACGAGATGGCAGAGATCCTGGCAGCCGCCGCCGACGCCGGTGCCACCGCGGCGGGCTACGTCGTACTCCGGCTCCCCGGCGCGGTGCAGCCCCTCTTCCTGGAGTGGGTGGACACCCACTGCCCGGACCGGGCCGGCAAGATCCGCTCGCGCCTCCGGAGCCTCAGGGGAGGCGAACTCTACGACCCCACCTTTGGCACGCGCATGCGGGGTGAAGGGCCCTTCGCCCACCAGATCCGCGAGTTCTTCCAGGTGGCTCGAGCCCGGGTCGGTATGGAGAAGCGACTTCTGGCCCTCTCCACCGAACACTTCGTTCGGCCCGACCCGCCCCAACCGGAGGGCGGACAGCTCCCGGAGGACGGCCAACTCCCGGAGGATAGCCAACTCCCGGGGAGCGGACAGCTCGAGCTGTTCTGAGGCCCTGTGATCCGTGGGCGTACTCCTCCCCCTTGCGGACCTGTGCGTCACCGTATACCTTGTGTTGCAAGATACCTGGTACAACCCACCGTTTTGCGCACGGCACCATGAAAAGCCAACTGAGACGGGGCACCCTGGAGATGGTTCTCCTTCGACTTCTGAGCGAGGGGGAGATGTACGGCTACGAGGTGGCCTCAGAGCTGGCGCGCCGGAGCCGCGGCCGTTTCGAGGTGGGTGACGGAACCCTCTACCCGGTGTTCTATCGGCTGGAGAAGGAGGGTTACGTGGAGCCCACCTGGCGCCCGCAGGACCGGGGCGTACCCCGCAAGTACTACCGCCTCACCCCCGAGGGCACCGAAGCCCTGGAGACACTCATGGCCGAATGGCGGGGCTTCGTGGAGGGCGTGGAGCGCATTCTGACACCCGCAGCGGACGAGGAGCAGAAATCATGACCACAGAGTCGCACCTTCCCCCGGCGGCGGAGGACTACATCCAGGCGGTTCTGAAGCACGTCCCGCCTCCCCTGCCCGAACGGGACCGGATTGCCATGGAGCTGCGTTCGCACCTGGAGGAGCGGATTGCCGCCGGGGCCCCCGCCGATGACGCGGTGGCCCGCATGGGCGCCGCAGAGGATGTAGCCAGGGAATACCTGGCCGAGGTGGACTTCACCGACGCCACCGTTCTGGAGCGCACCGGGGCCTTCATCCTGGACGTGGCCCTGGGGGTCATGGTTTTGAGTCCCGGGTGGATCGGGCTCTGGTTTCTCTTCACTCGGATGCGCGACGTGGAGAGCCTCATGGCCATACCGGTCTTTCCCGTGGCCTTCTTCTTCTCGGTGGTGGTGCTGGCCGTCGCCATCCTCTCCATCATCTATTTTCCCATCATGGAGGCCATCTACGGCCACACCCTGGGGAAGCGACTGGTGGGCATCTACGTGACCCGGGAGGGGGGTGAAGCCGTGGGGTGGGTCCCGGCCATCCTTCGCCGGCTCCCCTTCCTCCTGGAGATCTTCTGGATCGACGCCCTTTTCGCCCTTTTCACACAGCGACACCAGCGGGCCTTCGACCTGGTGGCCCGTACGGTGGTGGTGAAGCGATAGCTGGCGCGGACGGTCGTGGTGAAGCAATACGTGGCCGGGCGGTGGCGGTGAAGCGGCAGCACGTCGTTTGGAGTCTCCTCTTGCCTCTCTGATCAGAATCTCTCTATTTGGAGAGATTCCTGAACCCTCGACGGGAGAAGCGGTTGTGGAGATTCCGTTCCGAACGGGTGAGATCGTCTGCGCCCCCCACTTCAC
>SKVI01000200.1 GCA_007129525.1 Gemmatimonadota bacterium
GCCGCCCCCATCTTCGACTTCGTAGATGCCGGTCTTCCGTCGACGGTCTGCCCCGCGGTGGAGTACCGTCGGGCTCTGGCGTGCCTGATTCCCCGCATGAACCAGGCGCCGGTGGACGTGGAGGTGGTGGAGGTGGGGGCCTCGCCCCTTGAGCCGTACAACGGCACCGTGGCGGTGGAATGCCTGGACTCGGCGGTGCGGATGACGGTGCTCTGCGCCACCGACCCGTACGCGGTGCTGGGGCTCATCCGGGCCTACGGGCGCACGCCGGACCTAGTGACCGGCATCGCCGCCAACACCCGGGCCGGGGTGGAGCTGGTGCAGCGGCTGGTGGGCCTTCCCTGCCTGGACATTCGCCGGAGCGAGACGTTGGCCGAGGTGGATCGGCTTCTGAGGGCGCACCTGGGGCTGGACGGGGCGACGGGGGACGAGGCCCCATGAGTTCGATCCAGGCCGACGCCTTCACCATCCGGCCCTTCCGGACCATGGAGGAATTCCGCGGTTGCGTGGCTCTACAGGAGGAGGTCTGGGGGGAAGGATTCTCGGAGCGGGTCCCGGTGGCCATCCTGAAGGTGAGTCAGCGATTGGGCGGGGTGGCCTCGGGCGCCTACGACGGCGACGGAGAGTTGGCGGGCTTCGTCTTCGGCATGACGGGGATCGAGGACGGAACCCCGGTGCACTGGTCCGACATGCTGGCGGTTCGGCCCGGGCTTCGGGACGCCGGTCTGGGTCGCCGGCTGAAGCTTCACCAGCGGGAGGTGCTCCTGGAGCGGGACGTGCGGAGGGTGTACTGGACCTTCGACCCCCTTGAGTCCAGGAACGCCTATCTCAACCTGGAACGCCTGGGTGTGGTATGCAGGGAGTACGTGGAAGACATGTACGGCGAGTCGGATTCGCCCCTGCACCGGGGGATCGGCACCGATCGCCTGGTGGCCATCTGGGAACTGGACACGCCGCGGGTGAGGGCTCGGCTCGGGGAAGAGGTCGAGGATCACCAGGCACTCGCAGAAGCCCCCGAGGCGGCGGCCCTGGAGGGGGCCGACGCTGTCGCCGTGCCCGACGCGCCTTCGGGTTCCGAATCCGTCTCGCGCCCCGGGGTTCCCGTGCTCCACCTCGATGCTCCGGTGATCACGGTGGCCATACCCGCGCACATTCAGCGCCTGCGACGGGACCATGCCGAGCTGGCCAGGGAGTGGCGGCAGGCCACTCGCGCAGCTCTCGTGCACTATCTCCAGCGAGGATGGGAGGTACGGGCGCTGGTCCGAAGCGGGAACCTTTCCCACTACCAGCTGGTTCGAGAGGAGGGAGGCGGGCCCGCCTCACGGTGACTGGCGAGGTCTCCTGCCGCTCCCCACGGCGCACCCCGTGCCGCTTCGCCCGCGCTTCCAGCCCGTTCCACCGTTCCGCATCGCCCCTGAAGACCCCCTCATGACCGACGAAACACCCAACGGCTCGTCCCCGCCCCCGCCCTCGTCCCCGTCCGCATCGGATGTCGTCCCCGGGGCCGCGGAACCTTCGTCGGGCTCAGCCATGGGGCCGCGGCGGATCGCCGTCATCGGCGCCGGGCCGGTGGGGTTGGACGCCACGCTGGCCGCTCGGCAGCGGGGCCACCGGGTGACGGTCTACGAGGCGGCGCCGCGTCCCGCGGGCCACCTGCGCTCATGGGGCCATGTGCGGCTCTTCAGTCCCTGGTCCATGAACGCCTCGCCCCGGATGCGGGCCGCTCTGGCCGAGGCGAATTGCCCGCTGGAGGTGGACGAAAACGCTTCCCCCACTGGTCACGAGCTGGCGGACCGGGTGCTGGATCCCCTGTGGGCCCTCCCCGAACCGACTTCGGGCCTGCGGCTGGGAACCCGGGTGGTGGCGGTGGGGCGAGAGGGTACGTTGAAGCACGAAGAGATCGGAAGTCCGGGCCGGAGCCGGCGCCCCTTCCGGCTCCTGCTCACCGACGAGAGCGGGCGCGAGTGGGTGGAGCACCACGACGTGGTGCTGGATTGCAGCGGGACGTACGGAAATCCCAATTTCCTGGGCGACGGCGGAATTCCGGCGCCGGGCGAGTCGCGGCTGGCGGATCGGATCCATCATCGGATTCCGGACCTGGCCTCCGAGGGCGAGCACTGGCGAGGGCGGACCGTGCTCCTGGTGGGTGCCGGGCACTCGGCACAGACGGCGGCCCGGGACCTGGCCGAGTTCGCGGCGCGGCACCCTGATACCCGGGTTCTGTGGAGCATTCGCCGGGAGAGCCCGGACTGGGAGGCCCGGGACGACGACCCCCTTCCCCTTCGCAGCCGGCTCACGCGTGACGCCCGCTCGGTGGCCGAAGGCGGATCGGCGCATGTCAGGCTCCTGCCAGGCACCAGCGTGGACAGCCTGGCCCCGGAGGGCAGGGTGGTGCAGGTTCGGCTCCGCCGCCGGGGCGCCGTCGCCGGGGGGCCGTCCGCCGCAGAGGAGGCGGCCACCGTGGTGGAAGTCGACCGCATCCTTGCCCTCACAGGAGGCGTGGGCGACCATACCCTCTACCGGCAGCTTCAGGTGCACGAGTGCTACGCTACCAGCGGTCCCATGAAGCTCGCCGCCGCACTCCTGGGTGCCGGCGGTGGGGACGATTGCCTCGATCAAACCAGCCACGGAGCCGAGAGCCTCATGAACCCCGAGCCCGACTTCTTCATTCTGGGCGACAAGTCGTATGGCAGGAACAACACCTTTCTCCTGACGGTGGGCTGGAACCAGGTGGACGAAGTCTTCAGCGTGCTGGACCGGCAGGCGTGAAGCCGGAGCGGATCGAGCTTCGGGAGATTCGGCTTCCCCTCAGGGAGGTCTTCGAGATCAGCTCCGGGGCACGCCGCAACCGGAGGCTCCTCCTCATCCGGGTGGAGGGCGAAGGAGCCCATGGGTGGGGCGAATGCGTTGCGGCGGAGGATCCCAGCTATTCGCCCGAGACCACCGAGACGGCCTTGCACGTCCTCACCGAGTTCCTCCTCCCCCCGTTGGTGGGACACTCCATGGAGGGCCCCGAGGACATTCTGGCGCCGGTGGAGTGGGTGAGGGGACACCGGATGGCCCGGGCGGGCATCGAGATGGCGGTGTGGGATCTGCACGCCCGGCTCCTGGGCATGCCCCTCTGGGAGCTCCTGGGAGGGAGCGGTGAGTCGC
>SKVI01000015.1 GCA_007129525.1 Gemmatimonadota bacterium
CCCGTCACCCACGTAGTTGGACGGCTTGTAGACCCACAGGTCCAACGTCGTGCCATCGAAGTCCGCCTCCACCAGACTCCGCCCCTCCGGGAACGGCTGCAGCTCGGCGGCGTCCTGCGCCCCGAGCGCGGGCACCGCGGCCAGGAGGAGAAGGACGGCCGAGAAAAGGACGACCGTAACGAGTTCAAGCTGTGCCGAACGGCGGAGGTTTCCAGTGTCTGGGAAGCGCATGCGCGGCTTGTGGGCTGGGGGAAAGATCTGTGACCGTAGGGCACGATAGGACTCCCCTCCGGCGCCGGCAAGCCGGGCTTCCGGATCGATGACGCCGGGGCGCCACCCGAACCCTTCGGCGCCCGTCCCCCGCACGCCTCGCTCGCCGGAGCTCGAAGGCCACGTGCGCCGGCCTTCAGGCACGAGCCTCCAGGCAGCACCCCGACAACCCGGATCGGGTATGCAGGTTCGTTCGACCCACGGCTGGTCAACTCGGGCCGGTTCTTGTAATCTGGCGCATGCGAAGCTCTCAGCCTCCATGCCCCTTCCCGCCCTCAAGCCGACCCAGCGGCCTCGTAATCGCCGTTGCACTCATCCCGCTCCTGGCGGTCCTCGCGGGGTGTGAGCACCGTCAGGCGCCCACCGTCGCCTACTCGCCGGGCGAGTTGGAGTGGGGGAGCCACCTCACCTACTTCGCTGAATCCGACGTTCTCCAGGGAGACTCACTCAGGGTCTTCTACCACATTCCCGAAACCGGCAATCCCGCTGAGTTCACCCTTCTTGTCGCCATGCACGGCATCGGTCGGAACGCCGAGGGCATGCGGGACGTGTGGCGAAGCGAGGCTGACGCCCGGGGGTTCATCGTCATTGCCCCCGAGTTCACCGAGGAGCAGTTCCCGGCTCGGGAGTACGCACTGGGGCGGGTCCTGGACGACGAGGGCTCGCCCAACCCGACCTCGCTGTGGACCTACCAGGTGGTGGAGGATCTCTTCGACGATCTGGTGCGGCGACTGGACTCCTCCCGGACGGACTACGTCCTCTACGGTCACTCCGCAGGCGGACAGTTCGCTCACCGCTTCCACACCCTCATGCCGGCGCACCGCGCCCGGCCGGTGTTGGCCGCCAACACGGGGTTCTACCTCTTCCCGGAGCTGGATGTCCTCTACCCCTACGGCCTCGCCCTTCCGGAAGGTGAGACCCTCATCGGCCCGGACCAGTGGGCCCAGCGCCTGGCCGAGCCCCTGGTGGTGCTCCTGGGAGAGGAGGACAACGACCCGGAGCATCCCCAGCTTCCTTCCAGCGAAGGGGCGATGAAGCAGGGCGCCCACCGCCTGGAGCGGGGCCTGAACTACGTCCAGACTGCCAGCTGGATGGCCACCGAAGCCGGACTCCCCTTCGACTGGACCGTGGTCACGGTCCCCGGGGTGGCGCACTCCAACTCGGGCATGGTCCCCGCCGCGGCGCAGCTGGTGCGACGCTGAGGCGCCCTGCGAGGCGGAATGCCGGAGCGGTCACGGCAGTGGTGAACGGGCCGAATCGACGGGCGCCGCCGTACGGAATGCGGCCGTGGCTACCAGAAACACCATCACCACGGCGGTCCAGGCCACCAGGGGTGCCTCAGGGAAGCGCGCCAGAGCGATTCCGGCAAAACCCCAGACGACGGCCGCCGCGATCCAGGTGTTCTCCAGGCGCCGAAAGGTGAGGATCGCAACCGCCGCCCCCGCCGCCACCAGGAGGGCGGCCCAGATCTCCGGGGCAACGGGCCCACCATCCCAGCCCACCGCCACCAGCAGGACCGTCGCGTTCACCAGGGTCGCCACCAGAATCCATCCCAGGTAGATGCCGAATGCGGCCCGGGCCAGAGTCAGGGCGCGGCGGCGCGAATGGGAGGCCCCTGGAGCGAGGAGCCGGGCGTTCAACACCAGGAGAGTGACCAGCAGCCCGGCCATGATCAGGAGCGAGAGCCCCACCAGCAGGTGGTGCCACGCCAGAAGCCACCCGCCGTTCAGCACCGACGAGAGCGCGAAAGCAGGGGCCACCCGGCGCCCCAGTCCAGCCGCCGCCGGAAGAAACTGCACCACGCACCACCCCGCCACCAACAGGTAGATCACCCCCCAGATGGAGAAAGTTACTCCCGCCGGAACTATCAGGTTCGGATAAAGCGCGGAAAGCTCGCCCGTAGTCCGCCCGCCCAGGGGCAGCCAGTTGGCCAGCGCGTTCAGCACCAGAGCCGCAAGGAACGCGGCCGTGGCCACCAGGCGCCAGGTCATGCTCCCGGGGCCCTCCTCCTTTTCAGTGGTGGAAACGCTGGGTGAAGGTTTCACCGGGGATCTCGGCGAATGAGGGAATGTGGAGCCGCGAGCCGGCCACGGAGGCGTCCCAACCTCCCACGGCCGCCCGGCGGCTTCGCGCGGAAGCTAGACTGGCATCTCAGGGGGAGCAAGCCGCACACGGTGGACCTTCCCCATTCTTTCAGGGACCAAGGGGAAGAGGGGCCGGTCCGGGGATTGCGGAGGGGGTTGGGGCGCCTGGACGCGTCGTGAGCGGCCGGACAGGGAGCTTGCCATCCCGTCCTTGCCTGGAACCGGAGCCGGTGCTCCTGCGTGCTCCTGTGCGACATCCCTGGGCGAGGGGATCACCGCCCGTCAGGTGGGTCGTGCCCCCCCGCTCGTCCGAGGCCTTCTCCCTCCGGGCCCGGCTTCTCCTCCCCAGGCGTGACCGCCTCCTCCACCCCATCCGTCACCCCCTCCCGCGACTTCGACTCCTCCTCCGTCCGATCCAGCCCGTCCTCCGCCTGAGCCAGCCCGTCCTCCGCCGGCTCCAACGCGCCCGCCCTCGCATCCGGCTCTCCCCCCACCGGATCCAGTGCATCCATGGCGCGGAACATGTGGTCCCGCAGCTCCCCGTTGCGCGGATCGTCGACGTTTCCGCTGAAACGTGCCGCCGCCGTGTGCCACTGGGGATCGATGCCCCGTTCGCGGTTGGTCTGCTCCAGCGTCTGGGGCGGCCGATCGGGCGACTCCACCATCCGATCCACACCGGTAGCCCGGGGCCGCTGAGGCAGGGGCCAGCCCTTGCGGTCGAAGAAGCGGAAGTCTCCGCTCCGGGTACGGCGCACCTCGAAGCCCTCCTCGTGCACCGCCCGGTGGTGGAACCGGC
>SKVI01000366.1 GCA_007129525.1 Gemmatimonadota bacterium
CTCCTGGCGCGGCCGTCCCTGGATGCGGGCTCCCACGGCGACCACGAGTACGGCGAGGCCACGGGACGGATCCGGCCGGGCCGGTTGGGCGCCTGGATCTTCCGCTACGAGGACGAGGGCGAGCGGATCAAGCGGTAGGGGACTGCCACCCTTCCTCACCCACCAGGGGAACGAAGCGGCATTCCAGAAGTGTCCGGGTACGGACCTCTCCGTCTTCCTTCCAGACCAGCAGAAGCTCCTGCAGGTGGCGGGGTCCCACCGGGATGACCAGGCGGCCGTGGGGCGCCAGCTGGGCCACCAGGGGCGGCGGAAGACTGGGCGCGCCGGCGGTGACGATGATGCCGTCGTAGGGGGCCCCGTCGGGCCAGCCCAGGCTCCCGTCGCCCACGTGGAAGTGGACGTTGTCGTAGCCCAACTCCCCCAGGATCTCACGGGCGCCCTCGGCCAGGACCTCGTCCACCTCCACCGTCCACACCTGGTCTACGATCTCGGCCAGAATGGCGGTCTGGTAGCCGGTTCCGGTGCCGATCTCCAGGACCCGGTGGTGGGGTTCGGGCTCCAGGGCCTCCGTCATGCCGGCCACCATGAAGGGCTGGGAGAGGGTCTGTCCCCGGCCCACAGGAAGGGCGCCGTCGGCGTAGACGTGGCGGGGGCTGCGGGCGGCGCTTCCGCTCAGAAAGTGCTCCCGCGGCACCCGGCGCATGGCGTCCAGCACCCGAGGATCCCGGATACCCCTGGATTCGAGCTGTTCCCGGACCATGTCCTCCCGGGCCTGGGCGAATGGGTCCTGATGCTTGGCCGACATGGTCTTTCCGACGATGAATGAATCCTACGCGGTGCCCACGCACCCTGGGGCCCGAGGCGGCGACGGATGGGACGCCGAACTCTTCTTCTCCCAGAAACCCCACTTCCCCCGGGACGGTCCTCGTGGTACCCTGAAATGCTGGCTCCGGGAGCGTCCCGGAGCGCCCACCGCGTACCGATTCGCCCATGCAGACGCTTCCGCCGAACGTGACGGTCCTGGACCACCCGCTGATCCAGCACAAGCTCTCGTACCTGCGCTCCCGGGCCACATCCAAGAAGCAGTTCCGGGAGCTGGTGGACGAGATCGCCACCCTCATGGCCTACGAGGTGACCCGGGATCTGCCCCTGGAAGAGGTGGAGGTGACCACCCCGCTGGAGCGGACCCAGGCGTACCGGATCCGTGGAAAGAAACTGGTGGTAGTGCCGATCCTGCGGGCCGGCCTGGGCATGGTGGAGGGGATCGTGCGACTGGTGCCCGGAGCCCGGGTGGGGCATGTGGGCCTCTACCGCGACGAGGAGAGGCTGGAGCCGGTGGAGTACTACTTCAAGATTCCGGGCAACCCGGGCGGACGGGAGTTCGTGGTTCTGGACCCCATGCTGGCCACCGGGGGCTCGGCGACGGCGGCGGTGCAACTCCTGAAGGATCGCGGCGCCCGGAACATTCGCTTCATGTGCCTGGTGGCGGCGCCGGAGGGGGTGGCTGCCTTCCGGGACGAGCACCCGGAGGTCCCCATCTACGCGGCGGCCCTGGATCGGGAGCTGGACGAGCGGGGATTCATCCTCCCCGGCCTGGGCGACGCCGGCGACCGGCTCTTTGGGACTCGGTAGAAGGCCCGCCGCACCGGGCTTTGGGTGCAGCCGAAGGGAGCGCTCCGGAACCCATGCTCGTTGTCGGGGAATGAGAGTATGCCGAGGCGCCATGATGTCCGTCCCTGGCCGTCTCCGGCACCTCATTTCAGTCTTACCAGCCTCGACAAAGGAGTGCCATGCTGAGCCACGACGAACTGGTGGAGCTCTACCGTGACTTCCGCCAGGAGAAGGTACTGAGCGTGTACCTGGACGGTAAGGCGACCGACTTCGCGGAGCGGACGGTCTGGAAGCGTCGCCTGGACCAGCAGGTCAACGAGGCTCGTCGGGCCCTGAACGGGGGCCGGCCCGACGAGGAGGAGGACTTCAACAAGGCTCTCGACCGCATCGAAAAGGCCCTGAAAGAGCACGACAGTTTTCTCCCCGATCAGGGGTGGGTGGGATTCGCCACTCCCTCCGAACTCGTGTACGGAACGGCGGTTCGGGTCCCCATGCCGGACCTGGTCCGCTGGGAAGGCGGCATCCGGGTGGCTCCCTACGTCCGGGCCCTGAAACAGCAGCGGCTGGTGCTCACCGTCCTGGTGGACAGCCGAAGGGCCCGCATCTTCGAGTATCGCAACGGTCAGCTCGGGGAGCCCAAGAACCTTAACGCCGAGACCTTCCTCGGCGACCTCACCGACATGAACATTTCGAAGCGGGCCACCAGCCACACCGGTGTCCGCGGCAAGACGGGCACCGATGCCGCCCAGAAGTTCCTGGAGGTGGGCTCTGAGCGGATGCTCAAGAAGCTCATGGAGCTGGTGACGGATCGGGTGGGCGAGGACGGCCTCCTGGTCCTGGGCGGCACGCCGGAAGCGGTGGCCGCCGCCCGCTCCCATCTCCCGAATTCCTTGAAGGCGCGGGTGACCGAGGAGGCGTCGCTCAGGCTGGAGATGTCCGAGGCCGAAGTGCGCGAGGCGCTGGAGAAGGCGGCCTCGAAGGTCAACCAGCGGATGCAGGGCGAACTGCTGGAAGAGGTCATCAACCTGGCCCGGGCCGGCGGGCGCGGAGCCCTGGGACCCGGTGACGTGGAGCGGGCGCTGAAGGAGGCTCGGGTGGACACCTTCCTGGTGAGCCGCAACTTCATCCGAGCCAACCCCGACTACGCGGACCATCTGGTGGGAGCCGCCTTCGAGCAGCACGCCGGCGTGGAGGAGCTCTCCGGCGAGGGCGCCGACCGCCTGGACCTGGAGGGCGAGGGCCTCGCGGCCCGGCTCCGCTACACTCTGCAGGACAACAACGCCGGCGGCGGCTGAGGGCAGCATCCGAGCCCGGCGGTCTGGACCCGGACCGGGCCCCACTCTAGGTTGGGTGCATTGGCGGCGCTTGTCCCCATGTACAGGGGCGGGCGTCCGCCTGGGCCCGTAGCTCAGTGGTTAGAGCACTCGACTCATAATCGAAGGGTCGCAGGTTCGAATCCTGCCGGGCCCATGAGGTAGATCGCCCGAGGAGGTGCACCGGAGGATCAGCGAAGCTAATCCTGCCGGGCCCA
>SKVI01000251.1 GCA_007129525.1 Gemmatimonadota bacterium
ACAAGATTCAACCCGTCGTCCCGCCGCGCCAGCCGACGCAGGGACCGGAACCCTCGGAGCAGGGCCCCGCCTCATGGAGTCTCGAGGCGAAACGGCGCCGAGACCCGCTCCTCCAGCGGAACCAACTCGCCCCACTCCGGCCCGTCAGGGTCGTAATCCCAATACGCTGACGTGATCACCAGCCGGTAGTAGCCCCTGATCTCGTCCACGGAGAACTTGGGGTAGATGCTCCTGTCAGGGAAACCGCCGAAGACGTGGAGCTCGTGCTCGTGGCTCTCGCCGGGGGGGATCTCGATGGGATGGCTGAGGCAAGACTGGAGCACCGGCGCCCAGCCCAGCACCCACTCCCGGCCCGTCCACTTCTCCAGGCGGAGGGCGAAGCTTCCGCGGCAGTTCAGGAGGGAGATGGTCCGGTCCGTTCGGTTCCGGTACTCGAAGGCCAGGGTCCCGCTCCAGCCCGCAGTCCCGGCCTCCAGCACGAAGAACTCGCTGCCCATCACCACCGGCACATCCTCGTGGGAAAGTGGCGCGGTCGGGCCCTCTCCCCCACAGCCGAACAGGGCGAGGCTCGCGGCTCCCGCCAGGGCTACGGAACACAAAAGACGCACGGCTTCCTCCGGTCAGGTGGGCGCACCCTCCTCCTACCTGGAAACGCTTGACCCGGTTCGAATGTGACGGGGCGGGACTTTCTCCCAGGACCCTTTCCAAAGAAAAGGCCCCCGAACCGCTCTGGGTCCGGGGGCCGCAAGCCCTTCTCCTACAACGCTTTTAGAAGAGTGCGCCGCCAGGGAATCGAACCCCGAACCTACTGATTAAGAGTCAGTTGCTCTGCCAATTGAGCTAGCGGCGCGGCATTCCGGATCCTTGGAATCCGGAGCTGTGAAAGCTAACGGATGGGTGGGGGGCGTCAACCCTGGCGCTCCCGCTCGGCCCGCCAGCGACGACGCGCCGGGGGCAGGTAGAGCCAGAGGAGTCCGGCGGTCTGCAGAGCCAACTGCAGTGCGATGGCCGCCCGGAGGCTCCAGTCGGCGATCATGAGGCCGGCCAGGATGGGCAGGAGGAAGGCCGCCGGCAGTCCCCAGGCGAACCGGCGGGGGTGCGCCCGGATGGTGGCGAAGGGCTCCTGCTCCATGAGTGAGCGCTTCGTCTCCCGGGCCGTGGATTGGTCTTCCGCCATGATCCCGCTCCGGCCTCAGTAGGCGGCGAGCCCGGTGACGGCCTGTCCCAGGACCAGGCTGTGGATGTCGTGGGTCCCCTCGTAGGTGTAGACCGACTCCAGGTTGGCCATGTGCCGCATGGCCGAGTACTCTATCAGGATCCCGTTGCCCCCCAGGAGCCTGCGAGCCTCGCGAGCCACCTCGCACGCCATGTCCACGTTGGCGCGCTTGGCCATGGAGACCTGCTGGGGTGTCATGGTGCCCTCGTCCTTCAGGCGCCCGAGGCGGTAGGCCATGAGCTGCCCCTGGGTGATTCCGGTGACCATGTCCGCCAGGCGAACCTGCTGGATCTGCTTTCCGCCGATGGGCCCATCGAACATGACCCTCTCCGTCGAATAGCTCCGGGCCTCCTCGAAGCAGCCCATGGCGGCCCCCAGGGCTCCCCAGGCGATCCCGTAGCGGGCCTGCGTAAGGCACATGAGGGGATTCTTGAGTCCCGTGGTCTTCGGGAGCAGAGCTGACTCGGGGACCTCCACGTCCTCCAGGTGCAGCTCGCTGGTGTCCGAAGCCAGCAGCGACAGCTTGCCTTTCTGGTCCCGGGCGCTGAAACCGGGGGCGTCGGCGGGGACCAGAAAGCCCCTGATCCCCTTCGTGTCACCGATCTCGCCGGTCTGGGCCCACACCACCGCCATGTCGGCCATGGAGCCGCTGGTGATCCACATCTTGGTCCCGTTCAGGAGCCAGCCGGCGTCGGTCTTCCGGGCCGTGGTGACCATGCCGCCCGGGTTGGATCCGTAGTCCGGCTCGGTGAGCCCGAAGCAGCCGATCTTCTCACCGGAGGCCAGCTGCGGAAGCCACGTCTTCTTCTGCTCGTCGCTTCCGAAGGCGTGAATGGGGTACATGACAAGGGCCCCCTGCACAGAGGCGAAGGAGCGGATCCCCGAATCGCCCCGTTCCAGCTCCTGCATGATGAGCCCGTAGGCCACGTTGTTCAGGCCGGCGCACCCGTATTCCTCGGGCAGGTTGGCGCCCAGCATGCCCATCTCGCCCATCTCCGGGATGAGCTCCTCGGGAAAACGGCGTTCGATGTAGGCCTCCTCGATGATGGGGAGCACCCGGTCGTCCACCCACTCCCGGATGGTGTCTCGCACCATCCGCTCCTCGTCGGAGAAGAGCGAGTCGATATCGTAGAAGTCCACACCTTTGAAGCTGGGAGCCATGAATCTCGAGTCCTTTCGTGGTCCTGGTGAATTGAATGGGAGACGTCAGTCGGAGGCGTCCCGCTCTTGCTCGTCGCGCCGCGACTCGCCACCCTCAACCGGGGTCCCGGGGGGCGGCGGGATCGCCTCCCTCGCCCTGCGATTTGCCAGCCGTTCGTACCCGTAGAAGAGCTCCCGGGCCACTCGACCGCCCAGGTAGAGCGCCACGGCGAGGGTGGCAGCCCAGGCCGTCGGTATGAGGCTCAGGTCCGGCTGGATGACGAACCAGATGTACGCCCCGAGGACCGCGGCCAACCCCACCCCTGCGGCCCACCCCCGACGGCTCGCCCGGCGACGGGCCACTGCCTGGCACTCCTCACACCAGAGGAGCCGGTCGAGCTCGTGCACGGACTTCACCTGGAGACAGCGCACACACGTTACGTCTTCCGGGAACCGATTCCGCCAATCGACCTCCTTCTCGCTCATCCGTCCCACTCAGTCCAGGTTCCGGACCACCGCATCGGTGAACTCCTTCGTGTTGCACGTGCCGCCCAGGTCCCTGGTCCGGGTGGCCGGATCTTGAAGGGTGGTGCGGAGGGCAGCGCGAATCCGTCGGGCCGCCTCGACCTGGTCCACGTGCTCCAGGAGCATGGCCGCCGAGAGGGTGAGGGAGCAGGGATTGGCAATGCCCCGGCCGGCGATGTCCGGTGCCGAGCCGTGAACGGCCTCGAACATGGCCGTGTCCTTGCCGATGTTCCCCGCCGGCGCCAGCCCCATTCCCCCCACCAGGCCGGCCATGAGGTCGGACAGAATGTCGCCGAACATGTTCTCCATGACCAGGACGTCGAAGTCATACGGGTTTACCACCAACTGCATGGCGGTGGCGTCGATGATCCGGTCCTCGAACTCCACCTCGCCTTCATACTCCCGTGCCACCTCCCTCCCCACATCGAGGAAGAGCCCCTGGGTGTACTTCAGGATGTTGGCCTTGTGGGCCAGCGTCACCTTCTTGCGATCGTTGGCCCGGGCATACTCGAAGGCGTACCGGACGATTCGCTCGGCCCCGAAACGGGTAATGATCATCACCGACTCGGCCGCCGCCCGCGGATCGCCCTCCAGGCCGATGTAGTGCTCCACCCCCACGTAGAGCCCCTCGGTGTTCTCACGGATCAAGACCAGGTCGATGTCCTCGTACCGCCCTCCCGGAACCAGGGTCATGGCCGGGCGAATGTTGGCGTAGAGATCGAACTCCTTGCGAATGGCCACGTTGATGGACCTGAAGCCGGTCCCCACCGGAGTGGTGAGGGGGCCCTTCAGGCACACCGCGTTTCGGCGAATGGAATCCAGCGTCCCCTCGGGCAGGGGATTCTTGAGGGCGTCCACCCCAGCCAGCCCCGCCAGCTGTTCGTCGTACTCCAGCTCGGCTCCGGCGGCCTCCAGAATGGTCAGGGTGGCGTCCGTCACTTCGGGACCGATGCCGTCGCCGGGAATCACTGTGATGGTCGTTGCCATATCCGCTCGCTGAAGTTGTCGGGAGTGGTCGTGGAAGATCGCTCGGCTCAGGCGTCGGTAGAGCCGATGTAGTCCGGATTATACTCGAATTCGGTGTGATCCTCACCCCATTCGACCAGATCCCGCATGGCGGCGGGCCGCTCGGTCCCTTCCCGTTGAGCCTCGGTGGCCACCCGAAGGGCCCGGTTCCAGGTGAGCTGGGTCAGTACCTCCCGGCTCAGCAAGGCCTGCGACATGACGTCGCCGTTCGGATGAAGGGCACGGACGCGCACGCCCCCCAGCCCCGGATGCTGATCGAAGGCATCCCGGGTCCCACCGCTGAACACGAAGATGTACGGGAAGGCCTTCGCCCAGAGGTCGCCTCCGCGCTCGTACTGGACCGGGTCGATCGTCACGTCGACGACCGCCACGTTCCCACTCATGGCCACCGACAGCTCACCGCCGTACTGGTAGAGCGCCTCCACCTCCTGGGCAGCAGGCACCGGGTGCTCTTCCTCCTCCACCATCTCACACGCCGGCAGAAGCGCCAGCGCCAGAACCGGAGCGGCCAGCAGGGCCGCCTTCCGGATGATCAAGATCATGATATCTGTCGTTCCTTGCTCGTTGAGGAATGAGTCCCGCCCACGTCAGGGCAGAAGTCGACCGGCCAGTCGCTCGGCTACCAATGCAGCCGGCGCCGGCGTGTCCGCCGCACCGGGATCACCTTGGATGATGGACTGCCACAGGACCCGGCCGGTGCGGGGATCCAGCAGCGCCACGTTCAGCCTCACCGAAGCGAGGCCCGTCTCATCCGCCGTCTCGCCGCGCGCTGTCACCGGGAGCACCGCGTAGCCGGCCTCGGTGAGGCCCGCCAGTCGGTAGAGGGTTCCGAAGAGGGGATCTCCCACCCGCTCCACCTCTCCCATCTCGAAGGCGGCCACCGGGAGATTCCGGGGATCGCCGCCCAGCGCGCCGGCGCGTTCTGCCACGCTATCCAATTCGCTTCCGGCGATCCACCGCACCGTGGATCCCGCCTCCCGCAGCGCGTGGGCCAGCTCCGCGTCCAGGTCACCGGCCACCCCCACCTGCCCCTGTACGGGCAGGAGGAGCACCCCAGTGCCCCGGAGCTCGGGGACAGCGCCCCGTTCCCAGCCGGGGCCGGGGGGCTCGGGCGCCGAACCGACGCCGCACCCCGCCAGGAGGGCCACAGCCGCGAGGGCCGTCAAAGCCAGCGTCCGGGAGGGTCGTCTGACGATCTGAGGGGAAGGTTGATCCACGGGGCGTATTACAGGGACGGGCCCGGGCCGTTCCCCCCGTCGTCTCCCGCCGCCTCCTCCGGGTCCAGCTCCAGCGCCGCCGAGTTGAGGCAGTAGCGGAGCCCCGTGGGCGCGGGGCCGTCGGGAAAGAGGTGTCCGAGGTGGGCGTCACACACGGCGCAGAGCACCTCGGTGCGCCGCATGGCGAAGGACCGATCCTCCCGGGTGGTGACCACCCGGGGATCCAGCACGTCGGAAAAGGACGGCCAACCCGTCCCGGAGTCGTACTTGTGCTCCGACGAGAAGAGGGCAGTGCCGCAGCAGACGCAGCGGTAGCGCCCGTGCATGTGGGTGTTCCAGTACGCCCCGGTAAAGGCGCGTTCCGTGCCTCCCTCCCGGGCAATTCTATACTCCTCGGGGCTCAGCCGCTCCCGCCACTCCTCGTCGGTGCGTTCCACCCTCCTGGGCGGAGCGTCACGGTCGCTCATGGCCTCAGCTTCCGTCCTCGATCCGGACGGTCTCCATGGTCACCGGATCCCGGGGCCGGTCCCCCTGGTCGGTGTCCACCCCGCCGATCTCCTCCACCACGTCCATCCCTTCCACCACCTTTCCGAAGACGGCGTGCTTGTCGTCGAGCCAGGGGGTCGCGGCCAGGGTAATGAAGAACTGCGAGCCGCCGGTGTTGGGACCGGCGTTGGCCATGGAGAGGATCCCGGGCTCATCGTGCCTGAGCTCGGGGTGGAACTCGTCGTCGATCTTGTAGCCCGGTCCCCCGGTCCCCGTACCCTCGGGGCACCCGCCCTGGATCATGAAGTCGTCGATGACCCGGTGGAAGATGAGACCGTCGTAGAAGCCCTTTTCCGTGAGCTTCACGAAGTTGGCCGTGGTCTCCGGTGCCCGCTCCTCGAAGAGCTCCACCTGAAAGGAGCCCAGGTTGGTGTCGAAATGAACCGTTCGGTTCGCCATTGCCGCGTTCCCTCTGGAGTGACTTTGTTGTGAATGGGTCCAGTACCGGAAGCGCCCGCGTCCGTTCCCCGGGCCGGAGGCGACAGTCTCGATCCTACCCGGGGCGGGGCACGACGGTGCAGTCCCGCTGCAGGAAGGCCCAGAACTCGGTGCAACTGCCTTCCAGTCGGTACTCCACCTCAGCCACCGGCGCAGCGGCGAAGACCGTCCCGTTCAGCTCCCTCAGAAAGGCCAGGCTGCCCGCCGACGACGAAGCGCCCGGGATGAGCGCCCGGAAGTCATGGAAATCCACGACGGCCCGACCCTCCTCCACCGTCACACTCCGGAGAACGTCGCCGGTCTCCGAGGAGAAAAAGGAGGTCAGACCCATCTCCGACTCGGCAGGAGTGGGGCCGTGGACGAGAGCGGTGAGGGCCTGCTCCAGCCGAATCTCGGGCGCCGGCTCCACCTCGTCCGGCCCCAGGGGCAAGGAGACGGGCCGACGGACCCGGACCGGCTCCTCCCCCCGGTGGAAGGTAAGCTCCAACTCAGCCTCCAGGAGGCTCGGTTCCGGTTCGGGAGCGTCCTCTCCGCAGCCGCCGGCGAGGGCAGCCAGCAGAATGACGAGCCCCGCCGCGGCCGCCAACCCCGGGCCCCTCACAGCAGGTACCCCCCATCCACCGGAAGTACGACCCCGGTGATGTGCCGGGCCGCCTCGGAGCAGAGAAAGACGACGGCACCGGCCACGTCCTGGGGATCTCCCAGCCGGCCGAGAGAGCTCCGCTCCCGGGCCCGGTCCAGGATCTCCGGCGGAACTCGCTCGGTGAGCTGGGTTGTCCGGATGTAGCCCGGAGCCACGGCGTTGACGTTCACGTTGGAGGGACCCAGCTCCACGGCGGCGCTGCGGGTGAGGGCCAGCAGTCCCCCCTTGGAGGCCGAGTAGTTGGCCAGCCCGAACTCGCTGCGGATGCCGTGCACCGACGACACGTTCACGATCTTCCCGTATTCCTGGGCCCTGAAGGCCGGCGCCACCGCCCGCAGAAAATTGAACGCCCCGGTGAGGTTGGTCTCCAGCACGTCGCCCCACTCCTCGTCCGTCATGCGCCAGAGGGCCCGGTCCCTCCCGATTCCCGCGTTGTTCACCAGGATGTGCAGGCCCTTGAGGCGGCTCTCGGCACGCTCCACGAAGGCGTTCACCTCGGCGGAGTCCCGGCAGTCCACGGCCTGCCGGAAGACCTGGACGCCGCACTCTCCCAGCTTATGAGCCGTCAGCTCCGCCGCCCGGTGGGAGCTCTCTCCCTCGTCCAGGTAGTTGAAGGCAATGTCGGCGCCGGCCCGGGCCAGGGCAATGGCCACGGCCCGGCCGATTCCGGTAGAGGCTCCGGTAACCAGGGCGGCCCGGCCCCTCAGTTCACCGGGAACCAGCACGGGACGAGGCTCCGGATTCGTCTCCACCTCGTCCAGAAGCTCCTCTACCGCGGCGCCCGCACCGGGGGGACGGGGTGGGGCAACCTGGTCGCCCTCGGGGTAGCCTTCCTCGTCGTTCCAGCCTCCGTTGGATGGACGACCCTGCGAAGCTCTCATGAAGACCTGGCCGGTTGGAGTGGCTGGGAGCGGAATGAGGCGTGCATGGGTCAGTCCCTCCCGGATTCCGTGATGAGGGCTTCGATCTCGGTGTCGCTCAGGGTGTGGTCCTGCGTCTTGCAGTGCTCAAAGATCCTGCGGCAGAGCTCCTCGTCGTGGTGGTCGTACCCCCGAACCCGGAGCCAGTAGCGCACGTTGGACAGCCCGGACATGGGTCCGATCTCGATCTCCTGCTCCCGGCCCACCATGGCCGCCGGCACCCCGGAATAGATCCGGTCCGCCAGCCAGGCGTCGCCCTTGGCCTCGGCCTTGATGATGGCGGCGGCGTGCACCCCGGTACCGGTGCGGAAGGCATCGCGTCCGAAGACGGGGTAGCCTGGGGGAATCTCCACGCCGGTGGCCCGGGAGACCTCGTGGCAATACTCCTGCAGCGGGCCCAGCTCCGCATCCCGCGCGCCCAGAAGCTTCAGGTTCACCAGGAGGAGGTCCATCTCCACATTTCCCACCCGCTCCCCGATACCCAGGGCCGTGCCGTGGATCCGGTCGGCTCCGGCCTGAATGGCGGCGAAGGCGTTGGCGAGGCCCAACCCCCGATCGCGGTGCCCGTGCCAGTCCACCTTCACATCCTCACCGGAAGGGGCCACAATCTCCTCCTTCACGAAGCGGACCAGGGCCCGGACCCCTCGGGGGGTGGCGTGACCCACGGTGTCGGCCAGGCAGATCCGGCGGGCACCCCACTCGATGGCCCGGCCGTAGAGCGCCTCGAGCGCCTCGGGACGGGCCCGAGTCGTGTCTTCAGTCACGAACATCACCGGAAGGCCCTCGGAAACGGCGAAGCTCACCGCGCGCTCCGATGTCCGGAGCATCTTCTCCAGGGTCCAGTCCTCGGCGTACTGCCGGATGGGCGAGCTGCCGATGAAGGTGCACGCTTCGATGGCCACCCCCACTTCCTGCGATATGCGGGCGATGGGTTCCACGTCCTGCACCACCGTCCTGGCGGCACAGTTCGGTCGAATGGAGAGCTTCTGGTCCACGATCTCCCGAGCCAGCGCTCGGACGTCGGCCACCGCCCGGGGCCCCGCTCCAGGCAGACCGATGTCGGCGGAGTCGATGCCGAGGCGGTCCATGAGATGAAGAATCCGAAGCTTGGCCTCGATGGGGGGATCCTGGACCGAAGGGCTCTGAAGCCCATCCCGCAGGGTCTCGTCGTCCAGCTCCACGGGGGTGAGCTCCGGGCGCTCCCCGCCGGCCTTGTTCCAGTCGTGGATCAGGGAGGCTTCGTCGGTGGGTTCCATGAAGTTGCGTGTCTCCGTCAGCGGTGTGAGTCCACTTCTACCCTTCTTCCGAAGCGACGATCTCGGCGTACTCGGCCACATTCACCCGTCCCCGGACCCCCTCCACAACGGCTCGGCTTCCCACGATGGAGTCCTGGAGGTGGGCTCCCCGGATCTCCGCCTCCGTCCCCACGATGCAGTTCCGGAGGGTGGAGTCCTCCACCACGGCTCCCCGCTCCAGGGTCACGTGGGGTCCCACCATCGAATTGGACACCCGGGCGTCAGACTCCACCCTCACGGCACCGCTCACCTGCGCATCGTCCTCCATGCGGGCATCGGGGGCAATGCCGCCCCGACTGGTCTCCAGCAGGTGCCCGTTGGTCTCCAGCACTGTCTCCACCTTTCCGCAATCGTACCACCCCTCCACCGGTGCCGTGCGGATGCGGGCGCCTTTGTCCACCATGTACTGGAAGGCGTCGGTGAGGTAGAACTCCCCTCCGGGGCCCGTGTCGCCTGAGAGTACGTGGTTGACCCCCTCGAAGAGGAGCGGGGAGTCGCGAATGTAGTAGAGCCCTATGTTGGCCAGCTTCGAGATGGGCTCGGAAGGCTTCTCCACGATTCGGGTCATTCCCCCGTCCTCGTCGGTGACGATCACCCCGAAGCGCTGGTAGTCCTCCACCTCCTTGGCCCAGATGACCCCGGACCACCGGGCGTCGAGCTTCGAGGGCAGGGTGAGATCGGCGTCGAAGAGGGTGTCCACGAAGACGATGAGGAGGTCGCCGGTCACATAGGGCTCGGCCAGCTTGATGGCCCCCGCGGTACCGTCCTGGACCTCCTGCACCACGAAGTGGGAGGTGAGATCAGGGTAGTTCTCGGCAATGTAGCGCTCCACCTCGTCGCGGAGGTATCCGACGATGAAGACCACCTCGTCGATGCCCAGCGCCGGAAAATCGTCCAGGATGTAGCTCATGACGGGTTTTCCGGCCACCCGGACCAGGGGCTTGGGTGTGGTGAGGGTGTGGGGACGAAGCCGGGTACCGCGACCGGCCAGTGGAATGATAGCTTTCATGAAGACGTCCTGGTGTCGGAATCGGGTGGGTGCGTGGCTCGTGGCAGGCCTGCCGGTGGTTCGATGATACCCGCCCGGGCTCCGTGGTACAACTGCCGGGAACCCGGGAGAGTTCTTCTCGCTACTACTCCCCTACAACCTCGGTGATCGGGATGGAGCGTCCCTTCCCCGCCCAGTGCCCATCTACCACGACAACCCCCGGAGCCCCACCATGCGTCTCTCACGTCACCGGTTCGGACCCACCGCCCCGGCCCTCGCCGTCGCGCTCGTCGTGGCTGCCTGGCCCGCCTCTCCCATCCTCCAGCCCCTGGCCGCTCAGGACAGCACCCTGGAGGTTCGCGGTACCGGTGAAGTGGAGGTGTCACCGGATCGGGCCCGGATCTCCTTCGCCGTGGAAACCGAAGCCGAGACCGCCCGGGAAGCGGGCGAGGACAATGCCCGCCTCATGGACGAAGTGGTCTCGGCCCTGCGGGCCACGGGCATCGAGCCCCTGCGGATCGAGAGCATGGGCTACCAGCTCCAGCCCCGGTACCGGACCGTGGGCGACCAGCGGCTCCGGGAGATCGCCGGATACACGGCCCGCAACACCCTCGTGGTGATCGCCGACGACGTGGACGCTGTGGGAAGGCTGGTGGACACGGCGCTGGAAGCGGGCGCGAACCGGGTGGCCGGCCTGGGATTCGAGATCCGCGACGCCGAACCCCACCGGCTGGAGGCGCTGGCGCAGGCCGTTGACCGGGCGCGGAGCGAGGCCGAGGTCATGGCCCGGGCTCTGGGCATGCGACTGGGGCAGCCCTCCAGCGTTCAGGGCGGCGCCGAACGCCCAAGCCCCCGACCCATGATGGCCATGGCCCGCATGGAGATGGCCACCGACGCCCCCACCACCCCGGTGGAGGCGGGACTTCAGACCGTCACCGCCCAGGTGACCATCACGTACCGGCTGCACCCTGACCGGTGAAGCTCATGCGGTCTCCGCCGCCCCGGGGGGGAAAGGAAAGGTCCTCGCCCTCGCTGCGGGCCACCACCGAGGCCGCGGTGAGGTCGCCGGTGACGTTCACCGAGGTCCGGATCATGTCCAGGATCCGGTCCACACCCAGGATCAGGGCGATCCCGGCCTGGACCTGCGCACCCAGCCCCACCGCGTTGAGCACGATGATCAGGGTGATGATCCCCGCGCTGGGCACGCCGGCGGCACCGATGGAGGCCAGGGTGGCGGTGAGAACCACCACGAGCTGTTCGGCGATTCCGATGTCGATGCCGTAGATCTGGGCGATGAACATGACCGCCACCGCCTGATAGAGGGCCGTCCCGTCCATGTTGATGGTGGCCCCCAGCGGGAGCACGAACGACGACACCGGCTTGGAGATCCCCACCTTCTCCTCGGCCGTTTCCATGGTCACCGGAAGGGTGGCGTTGGACGACGAGGTGGAGAAGGCCACCAGCGGCGCGTTGGAGATTCGCTTCAGGAACTCCAGGAAGGGCAGCTTGGCCAGGAACCGCACCGCCAACCCGTAGGTGAAGAAGAGGTGGAGGATGAGGCCTCCCACCACCACCAACGAGTAGATCAGGAGGCTCTGCAGGAGATCCACGCCGAACTGGGCCACCACGGCGGCGATGAGAGCGAAGACGGCGTAGGGCGCCGTCTTCATGATCCAGTCGATGACCACCATGCTGGCGTCGTTCACCCCCTCGAAGAAGGTGATGACGGCGTCGCGGCGCTTGGGGGCGATGACGCTCACCGCCGCCGC